>JAAYYM010000282.1 GCA_012515365.1 Clostridia bacterium | reverse complement strand
TTTGCAGCACTTCAGGATGCATCGTTTTTTGCTGACTTGTACAGAAAGCAGGGCTTGAGTGGTGGACACGTTATTATGTTAAATGCCGTGAATTCACCACTCTATCCTGCGACTAAGGAACAGGCTATGCGTGCACTAAAGGCATTTCCGAATGGATTACAGATCGGCGGAGGAATCGATGCAGGAAATGCAGAGGAATTCCTTTTAGCAGGTGCATCTCATGTCATTGTTACATCTTATATTTTTAAAGATGGAATGATCAAATATGATCATATTAATCGCATGAGAGATGCAGCAGGAAGAGAAAAACTGGTCTTTGATGTCAGCTGCCGAAAAAGGGGTAGTGATTATTACATAGTCACGGACAGATGGCAGCACTTCACAGAAGAAAAGCTTACTGTTTCCATGCTGCAAAAACTATCTGAATACTGTAGTGAATTTCTGATTCATGCAGTTGATGTAGAAGGAAAACAATCAGGAATAGATTTAGAAATTGTAAGAATGCTTGCCAAGTACGCACTGACTACGCAGGCAGCTAATCCTGTAACTTATGCAGGTGGAGTGTCTGATTATTCGGATCTGATAAAACTTTACCAAGAAGGAAAAGGAACGGTCAATGTTACGATCGGAAGCGCACTGGATTTGTTTGGAGGCTCGCTGGTGTTCGATCGTATTGTGAAAGAAATAAAAGATTTACATGAGATATCATAGAAAAGAGCTGAGAGATTATGCATACGATTATGATAGTAGATGACAATGAAACAGAATTGTTGATTGCTCAAAAAGCTTTGGAGAAAGACTATAATATTATCACTATGTCAAATAGTAAACAGGCACTGGCAAGACTCGCAAAAGCAACGCTTATGCCAAGTCTGATGATATTAGACATTGCGATGCCGGGGATCAATGGCTTTGACATGATCATGAGACTTAAAACAAGTGAAAAGGCAAAGAACATCCCCATCTTGTTTCTCTCAGGAGATATGGATGTTACTACGGAATTAGAGGCGTACAGACTTGGTGCTGTAGACTTTATCAGAAAACCTGTTGTAGCAGATTTACTGCGTAAACGTGTTGAACTTCAGGCAAAGCTGCTTGATCAGCAGAAACAGATGCAGGAATATAATCTGCAGCTGCAGCAGACTGCTTCTGTTCAGACACAAAATGCAATGAGACTGGAATACTTCATTATCGGGATTGTTACAGATCTGATCACAGAGAAGGATGGTTATTCGGGCATGCATTGTCTGCGTGTCTCAAAATATATGGGGGTCCTGCTGAAAGAAATGTTGTTAAGTGGGATTAACTTTGGCATTAATATGGAAGATTATGAGTTGATTTTATTATCGTCTCAGTTACATGATATGGGGAAAATTGGAGTGCCGGATTCAGTACTTCAAAAAGAAGGAAAATACACAGACGAAGAGTTTCAGCAGATGAAAAATCATACGATTTTAGCTGCAAACGTTATTTTAAAGTATTCTTATCTGCTTCCTAACAGCAAATTCTTGAATTTTACTTATCAGATGGCCAGGTCACATCATGAACACTTTGACGGAAACGGTTATCCGGATGGACTTTCAGGTAATTCTATTCCGATATTAGCGAGAATCCTGAGTGTGGCTGATGTATATGATGCACTTGTTTCAGAACGAAGCTATAAACAGGCTTTTTCTCATGAACAGGCATATAACATCATTACACAGGGAGCAGGCATCCAATTTGATCCTCAGGTGGTTGCAGCATTTCAAAGAGTTCATATGGAATTCTATGAAATTTCCATACAGAGTCTGCAGACCTTGCGTCAATAGAAGCTTTGCATTGTTATAAAATATTTAACAGCCGGGCAGGATTCTCCCACGTGATTTTATCAATGAGATCACTTGAAAGACTCATACTGTGGAGCAGTGCCAGAGAAGTGCCTTGACTTTCCCATGGACTATCTGAACCGAACAGGATCAGATCTTTAGAATGAGCATTGAGGATACGACGTAGTTTTTCCAAACCATAATAATGATGTGCCATACTTGTATCAAAATAGATGTTTTCGCCTAGAAGGTAGGTTTCTACTTCTTCTATATTCATAAGCCCGCCATAATGAGACGCGATTAATTTTCCTTCTTTTAGTTTAGGGAGCGTCTCTTTTATCATTTTTGGCGTACAGTAATGTATATCTTTTGATACTGGATCATTGCCTGCGTGGATTAATATGATCAGATCAAGATCAAATGCAGCGTTCATGATTTCGACCGAACGCTCATCATCAAATCTCAGATTCATATAATCGTGATGCAGCTTGATTCCTTTGATTCCTGCATTCTTCAGACGTTGGAATTCACTTTTATAATCTTCAAATTCATAATGCATTCCCCCAAAAGAATAAAGTCCATCACTGCCATTAATTTCAATTGCATGGTCATTGATGGTTGTAACCTGTTTTTTTGATGTAGCAACAGGCATCATAACGGAGTAAGTAATTCCATTTTGTTTCATAGATTCCTTTAAGGAATCTTCGGTGCCAGATGTATGGGGGATGATCCCTCCGGCAATATCGCTTAAGTGCCTGAGCGCACCTTCTGCTATTTTAGCAGGAAAAGTATGTGTGTGAAAATCGATTACCATGTGTTCACTTCCTTATACCGAAAAAAACCTATTCGATTTCTCGAATAGGTCTTTTTCTAATCTGTTTTACGTAATATTGCTTATTTTTCTTAATAGCTACGAGATGTATATATTATAGAAAAAGGCACATCGATAAAACGAATAGATTAAAGTTTGGTTACGTTTGTTGCCTGAGGTCCTTTTTCTCCGTTAACTACTTCGAATTCAACAGCAGCGCCTTCTTCAAGAGACTTGAAACCATCCATGTTAAGTCCTGAATAGTGTACGAAAACGTCGTTTCCTTCTTCGTCAGAGATAAATCCGTAACCTTTTTGGTTGTTAAACCATTTTACTGTACCTTTGTTCATTGTGTAATCCTCCAAGAAATAAATAATATAATATGATTATTGCGCCTATTCGCAACACAGTTATAATAACACAGTTAGTTAAAAATGTAAACGTTTATTTGTGAAAATGTTAAAAAATAGAAGAATGAGTTGCAAATATGTATGCAATCATGTAAAATTACAAAGGGTTGTATGCGAGCATACCCATGATAGAAAGATTTGCCGGGAGGATGAATTTAATATGAGTCGGAAACGAACAGAGGAAGAGAAAGAAAAGGAGCAGAATACCGGCTGCAGCGTTATGCTGATACCAGATAACGGAGATCCTATTCGTTCGTTTAAAACTTCCCTAAATAAAATTGTAACAATTATAGTTACACTATCAGCAGTTTTTTTGATTTTAATCTGCTACTGCATTTTTAGTACGATTATGATTAAGCAGGGTGTGATCACACCAAAAGCTACAGCTGAAGAATTACCGGATGTACAGGCGTTACAGGAAGAAAACATGCAGCTTAAGGAGCAGAATGCAGAATATGCTACGAGAGTGAGCACATTAGGAACAGAGCTTGCAGCACTTGAAAAAGAAAGTCAGGTAGCTGATGTGAATAAAGAAGAACAGTCGATACCGACTGGATTTCCAATGGATGGAACAGCGTCACTGGAAAATACCCAAGAGGATGATGCTACAAATCCTGTGACTTTTTCCGGACCCGTTGCTACAGCAATCAAAGCGGCCGGAACAGGCGTTGTTAAGGATATTACGACAGATGCGGTTGCAGGGAATATTATCACGATCGATCATCAAAACGGATATGAGACGGTTTACACGACAAATGCGAATTTGAGAATTAAAGAAGGTGATGAAGTGAAAAAAGGTGATATCATCTGCATTATAGCAGTAGATGGCGAGCGCTTGATTTATCAAATTAAGAAAGATGGAAGCTTCATTGACCCGATGAGTATGATGGAGATAGCCGGATAACGGTATAGCAGTTAAAGGGAAAAGAAACAGCAAGATGAAAAGGAGAAGAACAAATGAAGAGGACAACAACAGCAGTTAGTACAACAAGTGTAAGCCCTGACCAAAGAGCGGTTTCAACCATAATTGGAGAGGATACGGTTATTGGCGGAACAATTACTGTAGAAAATTCAATCCGTATTGAAGGCTCAATTATTGGAAGCGTGACTGCAAACGGAACAGTCACCATTTCACAGAACGGAAAAATCACAGGAAATGTTGTAGCAGGAAACATGGTCGTAGCCGGAACGATTGAGGGAGATATGTGGGTGAAAGAAAAAGTTACCGCAGAGTCAACCGGAAAGATTTTCGGAGATATCACGACAAAGAAACTTACGATTGCTGAAGATGCGCTTTTCCAGGGTATGAGTATCATGTCAAGGGAAGTGGAAGCTCCGGATTTAGAAAAGCTGACAGCTAACTCAGCTCAGCCTAAAATTGAAAATGGAAAAGTACAGCCACAGAATTCATCAAAAATTCCGGCAGGAATTGAGAAGAATGCTGTAAATGAACATGCTCAACAGTCACAAAAAGAATCACCAAAGGATGAAAAAGGAAAGCTTTCAAAATGGGGAAAAGAATAAACTATCCCCTTTTAATTTCATATAAAATATGTCATAATAAATGGAGATAAGACTGTAGACGAACGCTCGGAGGTGGGTGCCATTGAAGCTTTATGATGAACATAAACTAGGATCTAGGATATCGTTTGTTGTAGGCGTGGCAATTGCGGCCTCTATGGCGTTCGTTTTTTGTTGCACGATGATCGTTTACACCTGTCTGCGACTGACCGGAGCAGTAGAAATCATAGAACAGCATAAGGCTGACAAGCAGATGGTTTTGTCCATTTATACGCCGGTTTTATGGCTTTTACTGGCTATTTTTTCTTTATGGGTTATTATTTCGTTTATTACCTGTTTATATGTGAAGCGGAAAATTAATCAGGCATTGAATCCGGTTTTACTTGTGGTAGAAGCCACGAAAGAGATCGTTAAGGGAAATAAAAATCAGACCATACCGGTCGAAAGCGATGATGAGATCGGCCTGTTGGCGAGATCAATCAATACACTGGTTCACAATATGAACAGTGCAATGGATGCAAATGAAATGAAGAGCACGTTTGTGGCAAACATTTCACATGAGATCAGGACTCCGATGAATGCCATTTTGGGTTTTAGTGAGCTGATCCTTCAAAATACTACAGATAAGGAAATCATAGAGGATGCTCAGGATATCAAACGTGCATCCAACAATCTGCTTGCAATTATTAATGATCTTTTAGATATTTCTAAAATAGAGTCCGGCAATCTGGAAATCATTCCGTCACCATATTATCTTCATTATTTATTTTCAGATGTAGAAAGCGTCATATCAATCCCAATTCAAAACAAAGGTTTACAATTTCGAACAGACATTGACCAAAAACTTCCGAATCAATTATTTGGCGATATCGTAAGGATACGTCAGATTCTGGTCAACATTATTAATAATGCTGTTAAATTTACTAATTCAGGGTATGTTGAATTAAAAGTAAGAGGCGTTCCGATGGAGGACGATTCAGGTGTTAAGAAGATTAGGCTGATTTTTCAAGTAACAGATACAGGTGTTGGTATTAAGGAAGAGGATCTTGGTAATATATTTGACAAGTTTAAGCAGGTAGATACCAAAGTCAATCGTGGTATAGAAGGCACCGGTCTTGGATTATCGATATCCAGAGAGCTGATCCACATGATGGATGGAGATATTTCAGTAGAAAGTACATATGGAAAAGGAACTACCTTTACGATCGAACTAGTACAGGAAATCAGAAGTGAAGAACGCTTAGAGGATTGTATCACAAAGAAAAGTGCTGAAGACTACAAGGTGCACCGTGTATTTTATGCACCAAGTGCAGAAATTCTGGTTGTGGATGATAACGAAGTTAATCTACGTATTATATCCGGTCTATTAAAGAGATATCAAATCGACACTGATCAGGCACTAAGCGGTTATGAGGCAATAGAGAAAATCAAGAAGAAGGATTATAACATCATTTTTATGGATCATATGATGCCGGGACTAGATGGTGTTGAGACGACAAAGAGGATTAGGGCGCTGGATAATGAAGCAGCACGTAAGGTCGTCATAGTGGCTATTTCGGCAAATGCAATACGGGGTATTAAGGACCGCTTTATTCAACAAGGATTTCAGGATTATATCTCGAAGCCGATCGAAATAGCAATGATGGAAAATATCTTGAAACGATATCTTCCACCTGAAATGGTAGTAGAAGGAATCGAGCTGAAAAATGATATTTTGCCGGAAACCAATATTAAGATAGAAGGAATTGATATTTTTACCGGACTTGGCAACTGCAGCAACGATGTAGAAGAATACATGCAGATTCTTGCAATTGTCTGTGAATTTGGAGAAGAGAAATGTCAGGCACTTGAACAAAGTATCATGAATTCTGATTATGAGCAGTATACGATAGATGTACATGCACTGAAGAGTGTAGCAGCCAATATAGGAGCACATAAACTTTCCACTATGGCAAAAATACACGAAATGGCAGGAAAGAATGGAAATTACAATTTTATTACAAGTAATTATCAAATCCTGACTGATTATTATAGAGAATTGATCAAAAACATTCGTACTTTATTAATAGAAGAAGGTAGAATAAAACAGGACGAAAGCAATCCAAACGGTCAACCGGTAGAACTCACAAATCTACAATTAAATGAAGCTGTTTCTTCTATTATTAATGCAATCGAAGAATTTGACTCTGATCAGGCTACTTTATTATTGGATGAAATGAATGAATATATATTAAGTGATGAGATAAGAAGTATTGTGGAAGAGACAAGGGAACATGTCAATCATTTTGCATTTGACCTTGCCAAGATCAGCTTTAAGAAAATGACTGAAATGGTCAATGTATCCGATAGAATTACCGACAGACAGGAGGTGTAGTATATGGAGAATGAGAAGGTCAAAATCCTGATCATAGATGAATCAAAGGATAGAATTGATGAGATCAAAAGTTTTCTGCCTGATTACTTTGAGATTAAGGCGAATTCTTTTGGGGTAGGCATTAAAGAAGTGATCAAGACTTTTCAACCACACGTCATTATCATGTTTGCGGATGACCGGAGGGGTCAAGGATTATATTTGTTTTCATGGATCAAATCAGATGATAATTATGGAGAGATTCCGATTCTTTTACTGAGTGAGAATGCGATGTCTGAGCGGATATTGCAATATCTGGAGATAGGAGAAGCACAGGTATACTATCCTACACAAGGACAGGGGCAGCTGTTTTTGATAATTACAGAAATGCTTGAGGAATTCGAGGAAGCCTATTACGACAGACTGATCGAAGAAGATATCAAAAGAATAGAGGGCTCCCTTAATTCGGACTATACAGAAAAAAAGAAGTGGACACGTGCAGAATTAGAAGAAATCGCAAGACAGCCGGCATGGCATGCAGAATCCATGCAGATGCTTAAGGTTATCTTAGAAGCGAGAAAGAAACTGGAATCAGATCCCTATGTGCTTGGCATGCAAAAAGCATGTGCGTTTTCAGCGATCAATCACACTGTACATGTACACGGAAGACCTGAGAAACTTTTGACAATTGATAATGAATATCGTAAAAAGCAATTACAGAAGTCGCTGGCGCGTGGCGAAAGACAAATGATGAATTTAAAGACTGCGCTCCATCAGATGCTGGAGAAAAAAATACGAATGAGTATGGAGCAGCCTGCGCTAGTGAAAGAACCTACAATTGTGAAAGAACCTATACTCACAAAAAAAATGACAGCAGCAAAGGATCCTTCAGTTATAAAAATGAATCCGGTAACCGAACCGGTCAAAATGCAGCCGGCTTTTGCGCAGCCTGAACCACAGCAGATCCACAGGCAACAGGATTTGTGGTTTGAAGCAGAGCGGAAGAGGGAAGAGGAGAGAATGCAGACCCTGATCAGGGAGGCAAACATGAAGGCACAGGCAAGCACAGTACCAAAGAGAAAAAAGATTTTGGTCGTGGATGATGATATTGCTACATTAAAAACGATTAAGAATTTCCTGCAAGAGGAGTATGATGTGGTATTGGTGAATTCAGGCGCACAGGCGATTGACTATATCATCAGGTATAAAGCTGATCTGCTGATCATTGATTACAGAATGCCAATGTTAGATGGAGCAACGACTCTTAAGAGCATTCGATACCAGCCAAACGGAATGAATACGCCTGCATTTTTTTTAACGGCACTTGCGGATCAGGATACGATTGATAAGTGTATTAGTGCAGGAGCTAGGGGAGTGATAACAAAGCCGATTTCACAAAAAAAAATACTCTCAATAGTGGCAAGTTTTTTCCAAAAGTAGTATAGTGTAAATAAACAAAATTAGATGGGGTAGAGTGTAATGAAAAAGATTTTGATCATTGATGATGATGTGATCACACTTCAAATCATGAAAAAGCATTTACAAAGTCAGTATGAAGTTCAAATTGAAAATGCTGGGTATCATTTTATTGATAAAATTGATGATTACCAGATGGATTTGATTCTTTTGGATATCGAAATGCCGGTGATGAATGGACTGCAGGTATTTGAAAAGCTGAAAGAGCATGAAGAGAAGAAAAACATTCCGGTGATTTTTCTGACCGGTGTTGCGGAACCGCAGGTCGTTATGGAATTGATCAACAAAGGCGCGAATGGTTATATTGTGAAAATGGCAGCAAAAGACGAAATATTGCAGAAGATAGAGAAAGTATTATCAGATATAAAATAATTACATTCACAAATTTGTAAATTGTGTCCATAATGCAACGTCTTTTTATGTAAAATTTGAACAATTGTTTTTAAAATTAATGTATGTATAATTAAATATGTGTGTTTTTTACAAAGTTTTTACAATGTGTAAAACACGAAAATAAGGTGGATTAAAGAATGGATCATAGCAGAAGAAAATTAAGATTAGGTGATATTCTGGTGAAACAGAATGTCATAACTGAAGAGCAGTTAAAGAAAGCTCTGGAATTACAACGCAGCAGTGGCAGAAAACTTGGTGAGACCATGGTTGACGAAGGTATTACTACAGAAGAAGCAATTGCGCATGCGTTAAGTGATCAGCTTAGTATAGAGTTTGTAAATCTGGTTGGTGTACAGATTCCGGACGAAATCATTAATCTGGTTCCTTCTTCTATCGTAAAAAAGCATACCGCAATTCCTTACATGTATGATCAGGGAAATGCGAATGTTTTACGCGTGGCAATGTCAGACCCGATGGATATGGCTGCAATCGATGATTTTACGATTGTCACCAACATGCAGGTGACCCCTGTTGTAGCAACACCTAGACAAATCATACTATGTATTGACAGATATTATAGTACGGCTGATGTTAAAAATGCGGCAGATATGTATGCCCGTGAAAAAGAGCTTCAGTTTAAAGAGGATGATGAAGAGCTATACAATGAAGATGTTAACAGCTCGCCAATCGTTCAGCTTGTAAAAACTATGATTGAACAGGCTGTCAGACAGAGAGCCAGTGATATACATATCGAGCCTATGGAAAATCAGGTTCGTATCAGATACCGTATTGATGGTGCACTGTATGAAAAAATGACCTACAGCCCCAGAATCCTTGCGGCAATCACAGCCCGTATCAAGATTATCGGTGGTATGGATATTTCTGAAAAGAGAAAGCCACAGGACGGACGTATCACACAGGTCGTCGACAGAATGGAATTTGATATCCGTGTATCCATTCTGCCAACTGTATTTGGTGAGAAGACTGTTATGCGTCTGACTTCCAAGAGCGGACTGACGCGTGAAAAGAGTCAGCTTGGATTTAACAAAGCAGAATTAAAGCAATTTGACCATATATTAAGAAACCCACATGGTATCATCCTGGTAACAGGACCTACCGGTAGTGGTAAATCTACAACACTGTATACGGCACTGAGTGAACTGAATCAGGAAGATGTAAATATCATCACGGTCGAAGATCCTGTAGAGGCAAATATTGATGGTATCAATCAGGTTCACGTAAATGCCAAGGCAGATCTGACCTTCGCGTCTGCGCTTCGTTCAATCCTGCGACAGGATCCGGATATCATCATGATTGGTGAGATTCGAGATGGTGAAACAGCAGGTATTGCTGTTCAGGCATCTATTACGGGACATCTTGTAGTAAGTACACTGCATACAAACAGTGCGTCCGGTTCGATTGGTCGTCTGGTGGATATGGGTGTCGAGTCCTATCTGCTGGCTGATGCAATCGTTGGCATCATTGCACAGCGTTTGGTAAGAAGGCTTTGCCCAAATTGTAAACGTAAGGTGCTGGCCAATGATGACCAGAAAGAAATCCTTTTGATGCAGGACAAAGAAGAAGTTTATATTTACGAGCCATGTGGCTGTGCACAGTGTGATAATAACGGATATAAAGGACGTATTGGTGTATACGAAATTATGGAAATCACTGCAGCACTGAAACCATTGATTTCACATAAGGCATCTGCAGAGGAATTAAAACAGGTTGCTTTACAAGAAGGCATGAGCACACTTAGAATGAGTGCAACAAGGTATGTTCTGGAGGGGATCACATCCATCACAGAAATGACCAGAGTCTCATTTGATACCTAGTTTATAAAATTTTAATATTTCTGCTTGCAGAAATGACATTTGTCATATATGATATAGAAGATGTAATTTTTTAGAATATGTAATATTTTAGAATCATTCTTTAAGAATACTTTTTAAGTGAAGTGAAGGAGAATACTATGGAGTTGACTAGAGCTTTGGAAATGGCTATGAAGAGAGGCGCATCTGACGTTCATTTCTCAGTAGGACGACCTGTAATGATACGTGTGGACGGCACACTGTTACAGTTAAATGATGAAGTCTTAAAGCCATCAGATACGGAAGAAGCTATGCTTCCGCTGCTAAACGCACATCAGAGAGAAATCTTGGATCGTACCGGAGAATTAGATTTTGCTCATTCCTTAAAAGGAGTCGGACGTTTCAGATTGAATGTCTTCAGACAAAGAGGTACCTATGCTGCGGCAATGAGATTATTACCATTCTCGATTCCTTCACCGGACAAATTACATATTCCACCGGAAGTAGTAGAAATGACAAATAAAAAGAGAGGTCTGATCTTAGTAACAGGACCTACCGGTAGTGGTAAATCTACGACACTGGCTTCTCTGATCAATATAATTAATCAAAAAAATGCAGGGCACATCATTACGATGGAAGACCCGATCGAGTATTTACATAAG
>JAAYYM010000038.1 GCA_012515365.1 Clostridia bacterium | reverse complement strand
CTGTTTTTTAACAATCATGATAATCCCAAAATGATTTCCAAGGTGAATCCACAAGAAAAATTTGCCCCGGCACTTGCAAAGCTGCTTGCTGTGATTCAGTTTACCTTGAAGGGAACTCCTTTTGTATTTCAAGGGGATGAAATGGGCTTAACCAATCATCATTTTGCTTCAATTGAGGAAATTACAGATGTGGAGAGCAAGGGGGCTTATCAGGAATATTTGAAAACTATGAGTGAAGAGGCGGCTTTCAGAAAGGTTTTGGCTGGAACAAGAGAGCATGCAAGGTTGATGATACCGTGGGAAGAACTGGAGCAGCACAAAGAAATTCACAGCTTTTATGAACGCATGATTGCTCTTCGTAAAGCGTATAAGACCTTGATCTATGGAGCCTTTATACCAGTGTCTGATAAAAAGAATCGTTGGACTTATAAGCGTGAGGATGATGAGGCAGTCTTTTTAATTGATTGCAATTTGAGCGAATATACTATTAAACGTAAGCCTATATCAAAGGAGTATCAATGTATCATGAATACCTATGGTGACAGGGATGGAAATGAAAAGGAGATGCAGCCTTATGAAGCAGTGGTTTATCGAAGTATAGTAGAGGAAAAATAAAAAACAATTTAATGACAGTTCATAAAAAGTGTCCCTTGCTGCTTCCAAAGATATGCAGTGCTTTCATAAAGAACATAGTAATAAAATCAGAAATCAATTACAACATCAAACATGTGATTGGTTTCTTTTTTTGGGGAAAGAACGGAATAAATCATATTTAATAGTTGACAGCTTATATGTTACCCTTTAAATGAGGGCCAGACTTGCCATTGCAAGAGCCATGATACATAATCCGGAAATTCTGATTTTGGACGAGCCTGTCAACGGACTCGATCCTCAAGGGATTCGTGATATGCGTGCTCTTTTCAAAGATCTTTGTGACAAACATGGTAAGACAATTCTCCTTTCAAGCCACACCCTGAGTGAGGTAGAGCACATTGCAGATACCATTGGAATTTTGGTAAATGGTATTGTAGCAAAGCAGACGAGTATGAATGAAATCAAAGAAAGATATCCCAACGGTTTGGAGGATCACTATTTTGAAGTGATAGGAGGTGCGCCGGCAAATGTTGAAACTGATTCTTGTGTCAGCATTTATCATACTAGGATTTTTGGTCTCAACGATTGTCCCCAATACGTTGTTTTTGATCACTGAGACGGTCGCACCTATTTTGGGTACTATTCTTGGTGTTATGTTACTGGATTGTAGGTGGCGTTGCTATGTTATTGGCTAAAAAGCAAGGTGAAAAGTGTAAATGGGCTTCATGGGTTGCTCTTGCCGGTGTCTTTGCACTTATTACCGCGGCGGCAAATGTTATCCGTTTTTTTGTGGCTTAATTCATTTTCAAATAACAGAAGTAATGCGTTATAGTGTGTAGGGCAGTTGAGAAGTTTTACGTTGAGATAATAGGATTTTATCTTTACCAATGCATAAAAATGAGGTAAAATTATAACAGAAAAAGAACGATCTTTATGATATAAGATGCATTATGGAGGTACCTATGGCAACAAAACAAAAGAAAAAAATGAACACTGCCACAAAATTGCTGCTGTTATTTTTAATACTTCTTTTGCTTGGAATAGGCGTTTACTCTATATATGTTTATATTTACAATCACACAGAGAGAGAATACCACTCAAACGAGCAAAGCCATATCATGGACATTTCAATTGTCCCACGAGGCGGGCAGACGGATTCTTGGATTAAGCGAGTGGATGATCATACCGGTCACCACGAATATACTGGTACAATTTATAACATTGTAATTAACAATATCAGTGACAGCACCATTTTGCAGTGGAATATGAAAATAAATATAAATAGCGATTGTTATATTAACAATGCATGGTGTGGGTGTGTGGAGATTCATCAAAATGTAAACGAGAAGGAGCGTGTACAGGTTGTTGATTTACGTGACTACAATGAAAGTGAGTTAACATTGGAACACTCTGTTATGAAGCCGGATTTAATGATTCCGCTGCATAAAGGAGACTATATCATCTATCACCCGGATCGTGCTGCAAGTGAATTTCCGATTGCAGCGAATATAGATGGTCATATATCACAGGCAATTGTTGGTATTGTATTTTACACTGCAGGAACAGCGTCACTTGATTTTAACGACTATAGCATGACGTATTCTTTAAAGTTCAATTATTTTCATAATCCTGTTTTCCTCAGCTTAAGCATTGCTTTTCTGATCTGGATCATTTTGCTTGCAATTTATCTGTCTGTACAGCTTAATACGCGTAAGATGCAAAAAAGATTTAGACAGGATGAACAGTTATTACGTCAGTCTATCGGTGTGTTTACACAGTTTTTTGAGGCAAAGGACACTTATACGAACGGCCACTCTCAGCGTGTTGCTGAGTATGCACAGTTATTGGCTGAGAAACTTGGATATAATGATGAGAAGTGTCGTCAGGCATACTGTATTGCTCTTATGCATGACTGCGGAAAATGCTACATTTCTGATGAAATTCTGAAAAAACCCGATAAATTAACCGATGAGGAATATGACATCGTCAAGAAACATCCCGCAAAGGGAGCAGAAATGCTGAAGGACTTTACCGCTATCAAAAATATCAGTGAGGGTGTTTTATACCATCACGAACGTTATGACGGAAAGGGTTATCCTGAAGGGCTAAAAGGTGAAAAGATTCCCATCATCAGTCGCATTATTTGTATTGCTGATTCCTTTGATGCAATGAACAGCAGACGTTGCTATCGTGACAAACTATCAAGGGAAAAAATCATTTCAGAAATCAAAGAAAACAGTGGAAAGCAGTTTGACCCGGTACTGGTAACATTGTTTATGCAATTGATTGAGGAAGGGAAAATTGAAGTATAGATCATTTGTTTTTGCTCTTATGTAATGGCTAAAAGGAAAGTGATGAAAGCAAAAGTGATGAAAATGAAAGAGATGAAAATGAAAGAGATGAAAATGGGATGACATATGCCGGCAGATGAATAGCATCTGTCGGTGTTTTATTGTATAATAAGAACATTATGGTAACGCTTTCTTGATTTCAATGGTATACTAATAATGTGAAGGTAAAAAATTGAAGACAGACAAAATACGAAAATCAAAAGAATGACAAGCTTATAGGAGGGACCTGCGATGAAACAGAAAAAAACATCATTAACAGTGGCAATTCTCATTTCGCTTGTACTTGGTATTTTTGTGGGATTGTTATTGCAAAATCATGCTGTATTTGCAGAAC
Organism: Clostridia bacterium; assembly: GCA_012515365.1. Next base: position 7,297 of record JAAYYM010000038.1, on the reverse strand, counting down.
AGTATATTAAGCCATTTGGAACCATTTTTTTAAATCTGATTAAAATGATCGTTGTACCAGTTGTATTATTTTCGATTATACAGGGCGTTATCTCTTTGCAGGATATTCGAAAAATAGGAGTGATTGGTGGGAAGACGATAGCATTTTATCTTTGTACGACGGCATTTGCAGTTACAATCGGATTACTCTCTGCAAATATTTTGCGTGTTGGTGCAGGGTACACGATTTCCAAGAATGCCTTGCAAACCTACGAAGCGACAAAGTCGACAAGCTTTATGGACACGTTTGTTAATATATTTCCTGCAAATATCATTACACCACTGACAGAAGCAAATATGCTTCAAGTCATTGTGATTGCGATTTTCTTTGGCTTTGGTATTATTCTTGCCGGGGAAAAAGGAAAGTATGCTGCAGATTGTGTAGAAAGCTTTTCAGAAGTAAGTATTAAAATTATGGGTGTTATTATTAAGCTTTCTCCGATTGGAGTTTTTGCCCTTATAACACCTGTTATTGCAAACAATGGTGCAACAGTATTATTACCATTATTAAAACTAGTTGGTGTTGTCTATGTTACGTGTATGATACATGTAGTTTTGGTTTATTCCAGTGCAGTAAAGTTGATGGCAGGCATGAGTCCCATTAAGTTCTTTCGAGGAATGAGTGAAGCCATGATTTTTGCTTTTTCTAGTTCGAGCAGCGTGGGAACGCTTCCTTTTAATTATAAATGTACAGAAAAACTTGGCGTAAAAAAAGAAATAGCAAGCTTTGTATTGCCGCTTGGGGCAACCATTAATATGGATGGAACTGCTATATATCAGGGGGTTTGTGCAATATTTATTGCTCAGATTTTTGGAATTGATCTTACGATTGCACAACAGGCTTCCATTATTCTCACTGCAACACTTGCGTCAGTTGGAACAGCCGGAGTGCCGGGCGCTGGAGTGATCATGCTGGCAATGGTATTACAGGGTGTTGGTTTGCCATTAGAGGGCATCGCACTTGTGGCAGGTGTTGATCGTATTTTGGATATGATCCGCACCATGGTTAACATAACGGGGGATGCAGCCTGTGCAATCTGCATCAATGCCACGGAAACAAAGAAGAATAGAGAGCAGAAAACAGAATAAAACAAGAGAATAGAAAGAAACCAGTCGCAATATGAAAATTGTGATTGGTTTCTTTCTCTATAGTAGTTGACAATTAAAAAAAAACGAAGTATATTGTACTGAACGGTCAGTATAATATACTTCGTTTAGCTATATTCATATATGGATCAATATGAAGAAAATAATCATTGAAATAAAGGAGAAACTATGCATGGAGAGGAATAAGGGACGTGAATATATCCTGCAGGCAGCAGCGAAGGTGTTTGCAGATAAGGGCTATGAGGGTGCACGCGTGGACGAGATTGCCAAGGTGGCAGGTGTGACAAAGTCGCTGTTATATTATCATTTCAAGAGTAAAGAAGATATGTTTGATGTATTGGTGGAACAGCTTTTGACAGAGTATCAGAAATTGATTTTACAGGCAAAAGAGCAGTGTGTGGATTATGAGAGCGATTCGTTAAAAGGACGTATGCAAACAAAATATTTTCCATTTGGAATACAAAATGAAGATCTGATACGGTGCGCATTTATTGAATCCCTTAAGCGGGAAAATGCTTGTAAGGTGTTTTTTCAAATGGTAGAACTACAGCAAGATGATGCAGATCAGGAGACAATGAAAAAATTGATATTGGAGTACTTTTTCAATATTCTTCCATGTGTTGTGTTCCTGTGTCAAAAGGAAGCCTGGAGTGAGCACTTTCATATGGATATGGAGCAATTAGGAGAACTGTTTTTGGAACAATATGATCAGGTACATGGTCGCTATCACAGAGGAGGAACAAAATGATTACACAATTGGATTTGGGAGCAGTAAATGCTTATTTAGTGGAAGAGAACGGAGCATATATGCTTGTAGATACAGGCGGGTATCTATTTGCAGATGGGAAAAATCTGAATAACAGGCGTGCAATTTTAGAAGAAAAGTTACAGGAGAAGGGAGTAACAAAAGAGAACTTAAAATTGTTATTTCTCACACACGGAGACTGTGATCACTGCATGAATGCAGACTATATTGCAAAGAAGTATGAAGTGCCGATTGCTATGCATGAAGCGGATGTTTGTCTGGTTGACAAACCTGAATTAGAACAATTGATGAAAACAGTAAATTATCGGTCATTTGCTATGAAATTTGTATCAAAAATGATACATGGTATGATCACAAAACTGGTGATGCAGACCATCAAAGATTTCGAATGCTTTCGACCGGATATACTCGTAAAGGACGGAGTCAGGCTGGATCAATATGGATTTTCAGTATCTGTGATTGGACTTGCAGGGCACACCCCGGGATCAGTTGGAATCGTAACAGATGATGGGGAAGCAATCGTCGGTGATGCAGGACCGGGAACAATAAATGCATTTGATTTTGAAAAATATGACAGGAGCTTAAATAAGATCATGCAGGCAGGGTATCGAACGATCTATATGGGACATAAATCTCAGGCAAGATCAAACTAAAAAAACCATCGTACAATGACTATGTTTTCGTGCTATTTTTTGGTACAATATAAACAGAATATATTAATTGTATAAGCAAATTGAACGGATAAAACAGGTAACAATAAAATAGATACGAGAGAGAGGTATTGGTATGGTGTTAAGATCGTTTGGAGAAAAGGAAGAAGCAGACAGATGTCTATTGTGCGAGGATGCACCATGTACACAGCATTGTTCTCGTGGAATGAAACCGGACCGCCTGATTCGTTCTGTTTATTTTTGTAATGAAAGAGGAGCGGCCGACAGCATCGCACAAATTTCCTGCTTAGACTGTGATGCGCCATGTGAGAAGGCATGTATTTTGCAAAACAAGACAAAGCCGATTGAAATAAAGAAGATTCTATGCAGCCTGGAGGAAGTAAAAAAGACATTGGATGTTGTGAATTGCAAAAGCGTTGATTTGTCCTGTAGTCTTTGCGGAGTGCCTATGGAAAATCCGTTTTTACTTTCTTCTTCGGTAGTTGCAAGCAATTATGAGATGTGTGCAAAAGCGTTTGAACAAGGCTTTGCAGGGGCAGCATTTAAGACGATTTGTACGTTTGAGCAGCATGAGGCATCGCCACGTTTTTCGATGTTACGTGGAAGAGATCATGCTTTCTATGGGTTTAAGAATATCGAACAGCTGTCTGGACATCAGGTTGAAGAGGATTTAGACACATTCAGACGGTTAAAGGCGGATTATCCTACCAAGGTGATTGTGGCATCCATTATGGGGCAAAATGAGCAGGAGTGGACTGAATTGGCATCTGCCTGTGAAGAGGCCGGAGCGGATGTGATAGAGTGTAATTTCTCCTGTCCGAATATGGAGGATCGGGATTTGGGCGTTACCATTGGGCAGTCGCCGGAACTGATTGAACGTTTTACAAGGGCAGTAAGGCGTGGATGCAGTATCCCGATTTTGGCAAAAATGACTCCTAATATTACAGATATGGTTCCCTGTGCAGTTGCTGCAAAGCGTGGCGGTGCTGACGGAATTGCCGCAATCAATACCATTCAGAGTATTACCGGAGTGAATTTGGATACATTAACACCAGATCCGTCTGTGAAAGGAAAATCTTTTGTAGGCGGTTATTCGGGTGTTGCCGTAAAACCGATAGCACTTCGGTTCATTTCTGATTTGGCAAAATGTGAGGAACTAAAGGGGTTACATATCAGCGGAATGGGTGGAATTGAGACATGGCAGGACGCATTGGAGTTTATCTTGTTGGGTGCGGGAAGTCTTCAGCTTACGACTGCAGTTATGCAATATGGTTATCGGGTGATTGATGATTTGCTGGATGGCATGGCTTATTATCTGGCTGAACGCGGGATCAGCAGAATCAGCGATCTGGTGGGTGCATCGACTGATAACATTGTGAGTGGAAATGAATTAGAGAGAGATACCATTCTGTTTCCAAAGTTTCATAAAGATTTGTGTATCGGCTGCGGACGATGTTATATTTCCTGCTATGACGGAGGACATCAGGCCATTCAATTTGATCAAAACGCCCGTTATCCTAAGTTAGATGGGAAAAAATGTGTGGGCTGCCATTTGTGCAGACTGGTTTGTCCGGCTGATGCAATCGGAGTCGTTAAGAAGAGGATTTCGATTAAATAATGAGTAAGGCGAGGAGGCGTAACTATGGATCTTTTATTGAAGGGTGGAACAGTTGTTACTGCAACAGGAAGCTTTAGGGCAGATGTGGCTGTGAAAAATGGGATAATCAAAGCAATCGGAGAGAATCTTGAGATGGCTGCAAAGCAGGTGGTTGACGTATCTGGAAAACTGGTGCTGCCGGGGGCAATAGATGCACATACGCATATGGCGATGCCTTTTGGAGGAACACATTCGGCAGACAGCTATTTATCAGGAAGTCGCGCAGCAGTTTGCGGGGGAGTTACCACGTTTTTCGACTATCCCACGCAGCGAAAGGGCAATACAATACTTGGCTTGGTTCGTGAAAAGATGGAAGTGCTTGAGCAGGAAGCATGTTGTGATTATGCATTTCACTGCTGTATCACGGATCTGAATGATGGTGAGATTTTGGATGAAATGGAGCAGGCAGTTAAAGAAGGGATTACGAGCTTCAAATGTTATCTGGTATATAAAAAGGAAGGTATGATGGTGGATGATGGCACACTGGTCAAGCTGTTGCTTCGTGCAAAGGAATTAGGTGCGTTGATTAACGTGCATGCAGAGAATCCCTATCTGATTGATATTTTAAATGAACAATTCAGGAAAGAAGGAAAACTGTCACCTTGGTACCATTATATGAGTCGTCCGGAATATGTGGAAGCAGAAGCCGATAAGAGAGTCGTTCATTGGGCAAAGCATTTGGAAACACCGGTGTATATCGTACATATGGCGGATAAGGAAGGCCTCGAGGCCTGTATTCAGGCTAAGGCAGAGGGTGCTCCCATTTATGTGGAAACATGTCCGCATTATTTGGAATTTACGTGTGATGTTTACAAAAGAGAGGATGCAAGAAATTTTGTCTGCTCGCCTCCAATGAAGGGCGAGGAAAGCAGAAAAGCATTGTGGCAGGCACTTAAGAACGGCTTTATTGATACGGTTGCAACAGATCATTGTCCGTTTTTAAGCAGTGAAAAGGATTGGGGCAAGGACGATTATACCAAGATTCCGAATGGTTTAGCCGGAGTGGAAAATCTGTATCCTTATATGTTAGATGCGGCAAATGCGGGAAGGATTTCCTTTGAAAAGGTAGTGGAAGTGTGTGCTACGAATGTGGCACGTATTTTTGGCTGTGACCAAAAGGGGGCAATTGCGGTTGGTAAAGATGCGGATATTGTAATTTATGACAAAGATTTAGATTTTACAATTTCGATTAACAATATGCATTCGGATTATGACCACACTATTTGGGAAGGAAAGAAGCTGCATGGCTATCCGGTACAGACCTATCTGCGCGGGAAACTGGTGTATGACCAAGGCAGGTTTGTCGGAACGCCCGGATATGGAACATACATTAAGCGAACTGCTCAAAGCCAAACTCAAAGTCGTATTAGATAAAATTAGTGCGAATATGAAGAATTTCCTGTATAATTAATAGAGAAAACTTAGAGCTGTTATGCGAGGAGATAAAAACATGAAGATTAAGTGTGAATACTGTGACAGTTTTATTAGTGATACTGACGAAAAGTGTCCAAACTGTGGTGGTGTTAACAATCATCTTGTCCGACGGGCGGATGGTGTGCCTAAAACGATTGAAGAACTTAAAGTCTGGTGCCGGGAGAAGAATATTCCGTTAGAGCAGGCTAGATTTTTTATTGGTGAAGACTTTAGGGGTGCAAGGGCATTTGGAATTTATTTTGATGAGAAAACAGAAAATTATGTAGTTTACAAAAATAAATCCGATGGCAGCAGAGCTGTACGCTATGAAGGTAAAGATGAAGCGTATGCGGTCAATGAACTGTATCAGAAGCTTAAATCCGAAATTGTGAATCAGAAAGAACGGATCAATGCGCAAAAACAGCAAATGAATACACAGAGACGGAATGGATCATCAGGAAATTTTGTGCAAAATAGAAAGAACTCCATTAGGAAAAATATTGTATCGAATATCTTCTATGCATTTGTCATAGTGATTGTTTTAGTTCTCTTATGGAGCAGTTTTACCTCTCATTATCCGAATCGTGGATATTATGAGTATAATAATGCAACATATTATTATCAGCCGACTGACGGATGGTACATATATGATGGTGGAAACTGGAACAGTACTGTTCCAAACAGCACCTTACAGGATAATTATAATGATTATTATAGCTCTGACAATTATGACAGTGAGTATAATGTCAGTGATTTTTCAGACACAGAGTACTATGAGGAGAAAACGAGTAGCTACGACAGTGACTGGGATTCAAGTGACAGCTGGGATTCCGGTGATTCATGGGATTCCGGTGGAACAGACTGGGATAGTGACTGGTGATCTATGGGCATCCTAAATGTTTTGTTTGTTGACAATTAGGCAACCTAATGATATGCTGATGCAGTCGGAGGTATGATCATGGCAAAGAGAAAAATAATTGATGAAGTACCATATAGTATGTTGAAGTTAATCATGCGTTATTTGGAATTAGATAGAAAGACACAATATTATGGGACCGACAAACCAATCTATTATTCTGAAATCCATATGATATCAGCGATTGCTCAAAAGCCAGATATTAATGTAAAGGGGTTGGCTGAAGAATTTAAGATTACAAGTGCATCGGTATCTGAAATGCTTACTAAGCTGAATAAGAAGGGAATGGTGAATAAGGCAGTAGATAAAAATCATCCGGTAAGCTTAAAGCTTTCATTGACCGAAAAAGGTAAGCGTGCACATGAAGAACATATGAGATATCATAGCAAATTAGAACAAATGGTTATAGAGGAATTATCTGATGCTTCAGATGAGCAGATACAGACAATTGTTGATTTCTTGAATCATATGCGTAACCGACTGGATGAATTTGAAATATGATGATTGTGATTGTTGAAAGATAAATCAAATAAGGTAATTCAAATAAGAAATATAGGTAGATAAAAATACAGTTTGATATAACTGTATTTTTCTTGAACATATAGTTAGGCAACCTAACAATGAGGAGAGATCAATCATGCAACATGAGAACAAGAAAATAAAACAAAAGGATGGTGTACATTATGAATCATGAAGAAAAATTAACAATGATGCGAGAGGGCAAAATTT
>JAAYYM010000281.1 GCA_012515365.1 Clostridia bacterium | reverse complement strand
GTTTTCTTGACCTGCTCTTCAAACAGTTCAACTACTGTCTTATCTCTTGGATAGTCTGTCTCGGTTGCATTGAAATCGTTAATGATTAGATGTTTTTCTTCGGCAGTTAACATCTCGATTTCGCTAACTTTTTTGTCAGGGCAACTAATTATTTCATTACAAATTATCCTCAATTTATTTAAAATAAAGTTTGCATCATCAAGAGAATACTTTCCCTCATGATATAAAAGCTTAAAAACCAATTTGTTATCATTTTCACATCCACTAATTGATATATCATAATTAGTCTGCTCATTATAACTTTCTAATTCTATTCGTTTGTCAGAATATTTATTATCCTCCTTAAGTCCTGAATTATAATTTTCAAAAACGTATATAACTTTTATTAAATCAGTTCCCTGTGATGTCAAACTTTGAATCTCTGCCAATGAATAGTAATCATAATTCAAGCTATCTGTTCCTTGTTTTTGTTGATTTATTATCAACTCTTTTATTGTAGTATTTTTATCATAACGCACTCTTATAGGAATAGTATTTGCAAACAATCCAACAATATTATCTATGCCACGTATATCAGCACTTCTTCCAGAAACAGTTTTCCCAAAAACAGAATCACGATTCGAACCATATGCTTGCAATAGTATTCCTATTGCAACTTCAGCTATAGTATTTATAGTACTGTCGCACTCTTCAGCCAATTTTTTTAACTTTGTTGTAACATTAGAATCAATCTCAATTGCGACTTCGCCAATAGATTTTTTATTATTTTTTACATATCCAGAAGGCTTAATTTCACATATGTTATCATAATCATAGAGAAGATTACTCCAATAATCTTTTGCTTCCGTCCTATTCTGCTTTCCTAACCATTTGATATACTCATCATAATCAAATGAACTATCTCTTTCTTTTTTTATTTCGTTTTCAATTTTTAATAAATGCTCTCCGTCAAGAATTCTCTCATAGTATTCAAAGAATTTATTTAATAAAACATCAAAACACCATCCATCTATAATTATATGATGGATTGAAAATACTAATTTATATTCATCTTCATCATATTTGATTATAGTCGTGCGAAGAAGCGAATCATTAACAAAATCGAAACCTCTTTTCAGATCATTTGATATTATTTTTTTTGATTCTAACTCTTTATCATCTTTTTTAGACACATCAAATGTTTTTAATTCCAATTCTCTTTCAAAAAGAACAATCTGCCTCGGCTTTTTAAATCCTTTACTTGCAATAACAGTTCTTAAAACAGAATATCTTTTAGATAATAATCTAAGTGCTTCTTTTATACAGTTTAAATCAATCTCTGCATTAACCTTAAAAACATACTGCAAAATATACCCTGTAAATTCATTATCATACAAATAATGAAAAAGCATTCCTTCTTGTAAAGGTGTTAATTCATATACATTCTCTATTTTTTTATTTATTGTAGCCATATGTCCTCCACTACACAATTAGTCAAATAACAGATTTAAAGCTTCAAGTTCATCCTCATCCAAGGACTTGTCCAGAAAATCTGTAGTTGTCTTTTCAGATTTTAAGTTACTTGAGCAAAAATCTGCTAATTCAACAACGCATTTTTCAAAACAATTTTTGAATTGAGATATTATTTGATTTCCACATTTTATATCTTGATATATAATTGTAAATACAAGATTACCATCAAATACACATCCATTTAAAGTTAAATTGTCCTGCTGGCGATTACATTCTGCAACTTCCAAGCCGCCTATAAAATGTTCACATTTATCTGCGTTATTCACTACAAATTCGCCATGATAATTGAAACAAATATTTGGTACCATTTCATGTTCTATATATCCATATCCCATTCCCATATTTGGTACACTTCTTACCGCATCCTTAGCATTAATAATAGATTTCTCATCATCCTCATTATACTCAATAGATACTGCAAATAAATTGGTAAACCAACCTACGGTTCTGTCTATAGATATTGGTGTATGGATTTCTTCTCTTCCATGTCCTTCAAGTTTAACGGCTATGTTCTTTTGTCCAGTAATTCTTCCAACAGCTCTTGCAAGTCCAGCAAGAAGCACCTCGTCAATTTTAGCTCCATACGCATTAATACTCTTTGTTAGTAACTTTTCTGTTGTATCCTCATTGAAAACAACTTCAACTTTTCCTGAACTATTACCGATAAATTCTACTGGAATTCTTCCTTCTGCTATTCTTCTATCTATTGTTTTCCAGTATTCGTTCTGTGCCTTATCGAGCTGCTCACCATATTCTTTTAACTTCTTACTCCATTCAATATACGACGCAGTCTTTTCAGGAAGTTTAACCTCTTTTCCTATTTTAATTTGTTTTACAGCTGTATTAAAATCCTCTTGCAGTATCCTCCAAGATACCCCATCTACTGCAAGATGATGTATACAAAACAACATCTGCTTTGTATCTCCAAGTTCAAATACTGCTATCTTTACAAGTGGACCGTTAGCAAGATCGATACTTGCCTGTATTTCAGTGCATTTCTCTTCAACTATCTGCTTTCTATATTCCAAATTACTATAATCGAACTCATAGAAATCAAATAATTTGCTTTCAGAGATAGGCAAAATCTCAAGCTGTTTTTCTCTGTAAACTGCTCTTAATATATCATGATGCTTGACAAGCTCTTCAATTACTCGTTTTATAACCTCGTTCTCTATTCCATCTACAGAGAATATCATTGACTGGTTGAAATGCTCTGGCTTTTCAAGATTCCACTCACCAAATTTCTTTATGATTGGTGTGCACTCTATTTTTCCATATATTTCTCCCTGCTCATACTTTTGACTATTGCTGGTATTTCTCATGGAAAGAGCTATTTTTTCTACGGTTTTGCCATTCATTACGTCCTTAACTGTTACTGTATATTCAGAATCTCTAAGCTTTGAAATGATTCTTATCGCCTTGATAGAATCACCTCCAAGTTCAAAGAAACTATCATGTACTCCAACTTTTTCTAAGTTAAGTATTTCGCTAAATGCATTACATAACACCTTTTCCTCTTCATTACGAGGTGCAACATATTCTCTTACCGCTCTTGCTTCAATCTCCGGCAGCGCTCTTCTATCAAGCTTTCCATTTTTTGTTACCGGGATAGCTTCAATCTGCATCATATATGCTGGCAACATATATTCGGGTAAGCTACCGCTGAGTCTATCTCTTATCTCAGATACGCTCACTTCTATATCACTTGTATAGTATGCATATATTGCTTTTTCTCCTGTGCTGTCAGCCTTGGCTATTACTGCACATTCCTTGATGTTGTCTATCTCTCGTATCTTTGCGTCTATCTCTCCAAGCTCAAGTCTCTGGCCCCTGATCTTTATCTGATCATCTATTCTTCCAAGATACTCTATATTTCCGTCTGGCAGCCATCTTGCTAAGTCTCCGGAATGATACATCTTACCTTCGCCAAACAGATTTTCTGCAAACTTTTCTTCGTTGAGCTCCGGTCTGTTAAGATAACCTCTCGCAAGTCCGTCTCCAGCTATGCACAGCTCTCCAGGCACTCCGACTCCGCAAAGTGTCTTTCCGTTTACTATATATATCTGTGTATTGTCTATCGGCTTTCCTATCGGTACGCTTATCCTATTTTCAACAACACAGTCATAGTATGTTACGTCAATACTTGCTTCTGTCGGTCCATAGAAGTTCGCAAGCTTCATTCCAAGGTCTGCACTCTCGGCTATCTTGTAGAAGTTATCTACGTGCGCCTTCTTTAGCGCCTCTCCGCTGGCAAATACATTCCTTATGCTCTTCAGCTTCTTTGCTGCCCCTTCTGTTTCCTGCACGTACTCCTCAAACATTGACAGCATTGACGGTACGAAATGCATTGTTGTTACCTGATATTTCTCTATTGAATCACATATTGTATCAGGCTCTTTTTCGCCTCCCGGTACAAGCATTGCTACTCTTGCCCCTACTATGCTCCACCAGATTATCTCCCATACGGATACGTCGAATGTGAAGGTCGTCTTCTGCAGTATTGTATCTCCGCTTTCTATTGGATATCTTTCGTTCATCCAGTGGATTCGATTAATCAGTCCGTAATTCAGATTCATTACGCCCTTTGGCTTACCGGTTGTTCCGGATGTATAGATACAATATATCAAGTCCTCTGGCTTGTTTATTATCTCTGGTGCTTCTGCATTTCCTTCCCATACTTCCTTATCACTGAGTTCTATCACAGGTATCTTTGTATTCAGCTCCACATTCTCGGCTGTATATATCAACACTGCCTTCGGCGCACTGTCCTCCAGCATGAATGCAATTCTGTCCTCTGGATATGTAGGATCTATCGGCACATATGCTCCGCCTGCCTTGATGATTCCATAAATTCCGACTATCATCTCTATGCTTCTGTCTGCTATTATTGCAACAAAATCATCTCGTCCTACTCCAAGCTCTCTCAGCTTGTTTCCAAGCACATTCGCCCTCTCATTCAGTTCTGCAAAACTCAGCTTTGCTTCTCCGAATACTACTGCATCATTGTCCGGTGTTTTCTTTACCTGCTCTTCAAACAGTTCTACTACTGTCTTGTCTCTTGGGTAATCTGTCTCGGTTGCATTGAAGTCATTAAGGATTAGATATCTTTCTTCGGCAGTTACCATTTCGATTTCATCAAGCTTTTGCTCTGCGTTCACTGTAACTGCTTTCAGTATCTCTTCAAAATGCTTTACTATTTCATTTGCTGTTTCTGTCTTGAACAGGTCTGTACAATATTCAAAATCAAGTTGATATTTTTCTTCATACTCAAACATATTAAATGTAATGTCAAACTTGGCTACTGTACCCTTTATGCCTGTTTCTTCAGCTTCACTATCACCTATATTTACATCTACATTTTCATTGTTCTGATATACAAACATTACATCAAAGAGCGGATTCCTTGACATATCTCGCTGTACATCTACTGCCTCAACGAGTTCTTCAAACGGATATTCCTGATTCTCATATGCTTTCAGACAAGTATTCTTGATCTCCTCAAGAAACTGCTTGAATGTCTTGTTCTTCTCTGGCTTGCCTCTCATTGCAAGTGTATTGACGATCATTCCAAGCATTCTCTCAGTATCTTTATGAGTACGTCCACTGATAGGTGAACCGATAATGATATCTTCCTGGCGGCTGTATTTACT
>JAAYYM010000280.1 GCA_012515365.1 Clostridia bacterium | reverse complement strand
TCCGTCAATCAATCCTACTGTAGGAAAATTCTGTACACCATTAAAACCCTGATCCTTCAGCTGCTTTAAAAATAAATCCATCACTCGGAAGGGATCTGTCCCGCAAACGCCTGCCAGCACCGGTGTTTTCTTAACAATCGGGAGTACCTCTGAGCCCATTTCCTGAACAATTTTGTTTGCATCTCCATAGGATAACAGACCTGACAAAGAGCCTCTGCCTGCCATTCTGAATCTGCCGGAATTATAAATAATCAGCATGTCTACATCTGCTTTTTCACTGCATTTAGCAGTAATACCGGTTCCTGCTCCAACACCTACCAAAATTTTTCCATTTTTCACTTGATTTTTAAAATCCGCCAAAATTTCACTTCTTGTTTTTCTTAACATTGTAATTCCTCCTTATTATGATTTAATCATTGTTTTTCTGTCCTGCAGTGCCAATGGAAACACTGAGCCAGCCACAGAACAATCCCAAAATATTTGCAAATGCAATCCATAAAACAGCAACTCCCACATTATTCAAGTCCAGAACAGATGCCTGTTCCATTTTAGGAAAATTACCCGCGTAATATCCTGCAAACAAACAGGAATATGCATTAAAAGAAGCGAGAGAGCACGAGAATATATCCAGCTTCAGTGACATCATCAGTATAAATACCGTAACTGCAACTGCAATGATCATAGCCAAAATCTGAAATCCCGATGCTGCATAAACCACTATGGATATAGCTGCCAAAATATATCCAATAAGCAGTGCCGGAATAGCCTGCTTCAGTACATCAGGCGTTGCCCCTAAAGCAAAGTACCATGCCCAGCCAATAAACAGTGCCCAAACCGGTATATTGACCAATAAGCCCAGACAGGTAATACCTGCCAGTATAGCCACTACTACATCTAATTTTTGAATTTTCATCTTACACCTCACTTTCTTTCATCAGAGATACTAATTTCTTCGCTGCTGTCTCTGCGAAATGTTTGTCATTGATATTCTCAGACATTTCCACTATCTCAACGTACTGTGAATGAATTTTTTCCTTTAAGGTCTTAAATAACGCTTTGTCCTCCTCTGGTCCATAGAAAGGCTGTCCTTCTGCATCAATGGCGGAAACACCGCCCAGTGGCAGCATTAAAGTCACTTTACTTGTCGCTTCATTTAATTTTTCTGCAACTTTATTTCCCAGTTTTATATTATCTTCTACTGTCGTGCGCATCAGTGTAACTGTCGGATTATGCTTGTAAAGATTACGTTTGGCAAATTGCTTTGGCACTGTTTCCATCGGTCCAAAATTAACCATATCCATTGCACCTACAGAAACCACTTCCGGAATTTGATTCTTAATTGCAGCTTCCATTCGATTCGGTCCCGCTGCCAGTACGCCGCCCAAAAGTTCATCACACCACTCGGTTGTGGTCAAATCCAGTATTCCCTTAAAAAAGCCTGCTTCAATTAATGCCTCCATTGTTTTTCCGCCAGTACCTGTTGCATGAAATACCAGTACCTCATATCCCTGTTCTTCCAGATATTCTTTGGCACAATTTACACATGGTGTAGTCACTCCAAACATTGTGGCTGCAATCAATGGCTTATTCTGTTCCTTGTCTTCTTTCAATTCTCCTGCAGCTCCTACCATCCCGGCAATTGCCAAGACCGCATTCCGGAAAATAGTTTTGGAAATTCTATTTAATCCTGCTACATCTACAATGGACGGCATCATAACAATATCACTGGTACCTACATATTGTTCCACATTACCGGATGCCATTGTCGAAACCATTACCTTCGGTACTCCAATAGGCAAAGCACGCATGGCCGGAGTTGCCAGAGACGTTCCTCCTGAGCCGCCAAAGGATAAGATACCATCAAACTTTCCCTCTGCATATAATTGAGGGATTATAATCTGCATTCCCTTGGACAATATTTCTGTTGCCATTGCCCTGTCCCGCTTTTCTACAATTTCTTCAATCTCATAGCCGGCTGCAGCTGCAATTTCTTTATTAGTCACATCCGGCGAAAATGCAGGCTCAAAAACCCCTGTATGAATCATATATGGCTTTAAACCCAGTTCTTCCACAAGCTCTTTCACGTACAAATACTCTGCACCCTTTGTATCAAAAGTTCCTGCTATTGCAATTACCTTCATATCGAACCTCCCTTGCATAGAGCATTCGATTCTAATTTTTTGGCCAAATAAAAGTAGAATCTATTGTTTAGTAACAATTAAATTCTACTTCCATTCCTTGAAAATGTAAATGTTGTTATATTTTCATTTCTTGTGTTTATATTCTATTTTCTTGAAATATACTTTACAAAACTTGTGTTTATATTCACTTGATTAATTCTCGGGGGTTACACCCGATATATTTCTTAAACATTTTTGAAAACTGTGCATAATCAGTATATCCTACACGGGCTGCCGCTTCTTTACAGGAAATTCTTTCTTTGCGAAGCAATTCCTTCGCCTTATTCATGCGAAAACGCACCAGATATTCTGTGAAGTTGCAGCCTTCCTCTTTTTTAAAGCGTACACTTAAATAAGAACTTGACACATGGGTCACAAGTGCCAAATCTCCCAGTTGAATCTCATTCATATAGTGCTCTTCAATATATTTCTTAATAAACTCTACATATTCTCTCGTATTCCAATTTCCATTAATCAATTTTGCCATAGGGTCATTCTGGTCAAAAGAACCATAGGATTTGAATGCCTTTGTTGTATTTAGTATTGCCCTTTCAATAGGAATCCGATCAAAGGTGGAACCTCCTATATATCCTTGACAACTTGTGTTTTGATACATATACTGCATATCTATCGGTGTATTTGCCGGTCCGGCATAAATCATCTTAATTGTATCCGGACTTAATTCATCACACACCCGAAACATTTTGTCAGCAACAATTCTTGCTTCATCTACAGAAATATACTTCATGGCTCCCAAAAAACCACCTTTGGTAAATCCCAGATGTACACAGATTAAGTCAGCACCCGCTTCAATCATCTGCCTTGTCTGTCTCTCATTCGTAACAAATGCCACTGTAAACAAATCCAGATAGCGTGCCAGCTTAATAGCCTCTACTTCTTTATCATAAGAATTCCCATCCTCCTCCAACGCCTCTCGAAATTTCCC
The DNA here is from genome assembly GCA_012515365.1 of Clostridia bacterium. Next base: position 20 of record JAAYYM010000280.1, on the reverse strand, counting down.
ATCAATCAGAGCAACTGTAG
>JAAYYM010000037.1 GCA_012515365.1 Clostridia bacterium | reverse complement strand
TCCAGCAGGTCTTCATCAATACCTTTGTATCTTTGACGAATGCGAGCTTTCTGCTCTGAGACACTGTTTGATTTTTCGGTTTCTTTCATGTGATCACACCTCCGGTTGGTGCTAAATTTGTGGGTAATGAGCTGGTGGTTACAATGCCACTGGATGAATATGAAGAGGTGGAGTCGTTGCTTCAAGAAAGATATGGGATATCGCTTGAGACAGCCATCAGGCAGTTTGTTATGTGGTCTGTGACCTCAAGACATGAATTTCGTAAATGGATACGAGAAGCATCGGAACACACTGCATTTTTGGAGGAAAAAAGAAGATGAATTACTATATTAGTGATCTGCACTTTTTTTGCAGAAGTCAGATTGATAACGGTGGAAGAAATTATGATGGGAGACCATTCAAAACACTGGAAGAAATGCATGAAAGAATACTAACAAGGTGGAATGAGAAAATCACAAACGGTGATAACGTTTACATTCTGGGTGACATTGCAATGCGTAGGAAAAATGATCAGTTAATTGCACTGATTGCACAGTTGAAGGGAAGAAAAGTATTGATTCAGGGAAATCATGATGACTTGTCGGATTACAGACTAAAGCAGGTCTTTTCTGCAGTCTGCGATTATAAAGAACTCTCTGATTCGTATGGTGGTAAGAGCTATAAGCTTGTACTAAGTCATTATCCGATTCTGATGTGGAATGGCCAGCACAAAGGGAGCATTCTGCTGTACGGGCATACACATGTGACAAGAGAGGATGTTTATTTTCAGAAGTGCCTGCAGGGAATGAGAGAGGAATTTTTTGAAAATCGTGAAGGAACAGAGCAGGAACTACTGGCAATTAATGTAGGCTGCATGATGCCTTATATGAATTATGAGCCGAGAAGTCTCAGGGAACTTTTGGAATCTATAAATCAGAATGCAAAATAGAAAGTGGAGGAATTAGATTATGAGTTATGATGTTCATTTACTTGATCCAGTAACAAAAGAAGACGCACAGGTTCCGGGACACTTGATGATAGGTGGAACCTTTAAAGCAGACTATCATCCCGAAACAGGAACATTCACTCCTGCGCTGAATACGGATGCGCATCTGAATATTACATACAACTATGGATGCTACTATAAGGAAGTGGAGAAAGAAGGAATTCGCGCCATATACGGAAAGGACGGATGCGATAGTATTAAAATTCTTGAAAATATGATTCATTTTCTGGAAAACAAATACAAAGTAGATGATGAATGGATTACTGGGAAAAGAACGAAAACTGTTTATTATGATCGAAATGGCAGGGAAGTTGATGATACGGATGCCATCTTCGGGAGAAAGGAATATGACCGAGAAGAGGAAGTTGAGTACGAAGTCAGCGAGGGCGATACAAGTAATTATTGGGAAGCGACTGCAGCCAATGCGATAAAGCCTTTGTATCAATTGATTGCTCTTGCCAAGATGCGTCCGGATTGCGTGTGGGATGGAGACTGACCAATGGTTAGCTATGGAAGTTTGAAGGGGAATTACAGTTTTGGTCTGTGCGTAAGCTCTTTGGACCACCGTAGACGGGAAGAATTTCCTGCCATTTAATAGGGGGTTGAGAAATTGAAATTAAACCAACGGGATACAAGAAATTGTGTTTATGGTTTATATTGTCTTTTGTGCTGAATAATTAAAATTTGATTGACAAAAAATATGTGGGAGAATATTATAATAGTAAGTGGGATATCCCACCATAAAATATGGAGGTGAATCAAATGGAAGCACTAAAAGATTATACGGTTCATATTGACAGTAAAAAGAGAGTAACACTTAGGGGAGCAGCATATCAGTACTATAATGTAAAAGAATATACCAATGGATGTATTATGCTTGAGCCAAGAGAATTATCTGTCCCTGAAAGCATATCAGCAAAAACTTTGGCAGATATGGATAAAGCAATTGAAAATTTCAAAGGTGGAAAAGTTTCGGCGGCTATTGATTTATCTGATTTTTAGGGGTAACTGAATGAATTTCAACATAGGAATGGGTATTCCGGAAATGGAGGCTCTGTGGAATGAACTTCAACAGAAGCATCGAGCTGGAACTGCCAATAAAACAGAAGAACAATTATATAAAAAGTGGGGAAATGCATTAAAAAAGCTTGCAGATGATCCGTTTTATCCCGGATTAAAAACACATGAAATAGAACCACTGTCAAAGAGATATGGCATGAAAGTATGGCAGTCTTATTTGGAAAACAAAAAAAGTGACGCTATGAGAATGTATTGGGTATATGGACCAAATCAGAAAGATATTACTGTAATTGGACTAGAACCGCATCCGGAAGATAAAAAGAATGGAGCATATGACCGGGTGACGCTATCGGATATGCCATAGTGAGCTCTCTGAAAAATGAAATGAATATGTAATACTCAAAAGTCGGTGTGAAACCGGCTTTTGCTATAGGAATAGAATTAAACTCGCGGGATACAGAAAATCCATTGATTTCAAAGTATACTGTATTGTGAAGGAACTCACTTTGGAGGTGGCGTATAGTATGGAAAAAACAAAGAAGATTGATGTGTTCAACAAGACACCTCGGAAAATAAAGTGTATAACAAACGAAATGGATTATCTTGGAGATGGAACTACCTTTAGAGAAGATAAATTAGTGGCTGGTCAGCTCTATACATTAATAGAAGCAGCAATGGAATCATATGGCAGCGTTGTGTATCTGAAAGAAATTCCATCCAATATGGGGATTCAGTCCTGCATGTTTGAAGAACTGGAAGAATATGATCTTGCTGAGCTTAGAAAAAAATCTGAAAAATGGTTGCAGGATGTACTGGAACAGTCAGAAAAGGAAATACAAAATGGCGAATATCTTCCGGCAAGGGAAGCATTAGCTATATTGAGAGAGCATTTGGAACAGCATAAATGGGAAAGGGATGAAAAAAGAAATCCTGATCGAATCAAACCATTTCTGTCTGAACTGGCAAAGGTATGGGAGCAGTATCCGGATCTTCGTTTTGGACAGATTGTAGCACATATAGAAAATGATGAAACGAAAAGATTCTATATGGAGGATGATGAACTTCTACAGAGAATAAAGGAACTACAAAGCAAAAATGACTAATTGAGGAATTAATATATGGTTGATAGCATAGAAAAGAATTACTGTGACACCTGCAGATACTTTTACCATAGAACAGTGATTACTCCCAGAGAGGAGATTGATCAGATAATAGAACTAAACAAGAATTTTACAGAATTCAATCGACAGTTAAATGGAATGGCTACAAATGTGAATCAGATGGCGCATATTGCCAATGGAACAGGAGAATTGCCAACTATTCGAAAGTTAATTGCTGTTGGAACAAAAGTTGATAAATTCAGAGGGGAGGCACAGGCAGTATGGCTATCAATAAGACAGTTAATAAATCGACTAAATCACATGGAGCTATGAGAAATTGTATTGAGTATGTTCTAAAAGAAAGCAAAACAAAGCAAGAACTAGTTTTTGTTACAGGACCATTTATTGCAGAACAGATTAATTGTAAACGATGAAGGAAAAAGAGTTAGAGACACTAATCTGTCAAAAAATTTTAATTTCCATATAACGAAGGGAGAATTAATTAATGAATTTAATAGAAACAATGAATATCGAGAAGAACTTGAACGAGAAAGAAGAAATATTGAATCCTATACAGCAATTGGAGCAGGATTATCAGAAGAAGATTGGTACCTTGCAGAAGAAGAATCTGATGCAGACAGAACTAATCCAGAAGAAGGATACGACGATAGCTCAGTCGGTAGAGACGATAGCATCTCAGCAGAAAATGATCGAGAAAAAAGAGCAGAAAATCGAGGAAAATCAGAGGACGATACTGCAGAAAGATCGGAGGATTGTAGAGCTGGAGAAAGAGGAACGATTGAGCCAGTGGAAGAGCACAAGAATCACAGATCTAGAGGAAGAAGTCGATAGACTAAAAGAACCTGAAGAAACCTGGTGGGATAAGATGAAAGAGAAGTTTAAACCGAAACCTAAGTATTCATGTTACGGTAGCTCACATTGGTGGGACGATGTAAAGAGTGTGATGTTAAAGGGATTGCTTGGAACGGGATTTGCTTTGGCGGTGTTCTGGGGAGTGTATAAGTTAATGACGAGTATTTAATATGGTATGCCTTTGATTCGTGTAGAGTCAAGGGCATTATTTCTATAAAAAGTGGATAATTTTGTTGATAAATGGCGCTGAAACGCTTATAATTGACTAGTATAAACGAAGAGGTGATTTGAATGGAATATATAACAATAAAAGAAGCCTCAGATAAGTGGGGATTGTCT
>JAAYYM010000279.1 GCA_012515365.1 Clostridia bacterium | reverse complement strand
GATATGACAGTGAGAAGAGATTTAGAAGAGTTAGATGATCAGGGGCTATTAAGGAAAATCCATGGTGGGGCTCGTAGTAATAGTGTGTTTCAATACAAGGAAATCGCGCATGAAGATAAATTTGATAAGAATACGGACCAGAAACGATACATAGCTCAAAGGGCCTCTGAATTAATTGATGAAGGGGATGTAATCTTTATTGGGCCAGGAACGACCACGGCTTTGTTTGCAGAGGAGATTAATCATCAAGCCCTGTCGGTTGTAACAAACTGTCTTCCCATCTTTAATATTCTATTAAAGAAAAAGTCCGAGACATTCCATGTCTATCTACTCGGTGGTGAGATGAGAAGTGTCACACAGTCGTTTGTAGGTGAGATTACGAATATGTCTTTGGAGAATATGCGGTTCGGGAAGATATTTTTTGGTGGTAATGGTGTTAAAGACGGGATTGTCATGACGTCATCTGTCGCAGAAGCCTACACTCAAAAGATGGCATTAGAGCACTCGGTAGAGAGTTATTTGTTATTGGATTCGTCAAAGGTTGGGAAAGAGGATTTCTCTAAATTATGTCACTTATCTGACCTAACAGCGGTAGTTATGGAAGAATCTAATGAGGATAAAAAACAAGCAATTCAAGTATACACAGAATTAATTGTTTAACTAAACACACAATACTAAAGTAAACTCCTTCTAAACTCAAGTAAATTGAGTTTAGAAGGAGTTTTTTGCATACCAATAAAAAAGTTTTATGACAATAAAAGCGATTAAATCAACGTTTAAACAATTAACAAACACTTTTTAAACAATAAACGTTTAAAAAGTGTTGACTTTTTAAATATTCGTGATATATTATATGCATAGTAAATCAGAAAGCGTTTTCTACTATCGAACGGAAAAAGGCAAAGCAAAATTAGCAGACATAAAGGAGCAATAAGATGAAAGTTATATTGGGTGCGGATAGAGACGGTAAACAGTTAAAAGAGATTGTGAAGACCCATCTATTAGATGAGAACTATGATGTGATCGACGTCAGTGAAGAATCAACAGCTGATTTTGTAGATACAACTTTAGCTGTTGCAAAGAAAGTGAACGAAGAAGAGGGACGCTTAGGAATTGTCATTGATGGGTATGGCGCAGGGAGTTTCATGGTTGCGACTAAGATTAAGGGGATGGTTGCAGCTGAAGTCTCTGATGAACGATCTGCTTATATGACGCGTGAACATAATAATTCAAGAATGATTACCATAGGAGCCAATATTGTAGGACCTGAATTAGCAAAGAATATTGCTACTGAATTTTTATCTGCAGACTATGATGGTGGACGCCATCAAGTGCGTGTAGATATGTTGAACAAGATGTGTTAATTAAATTAACTGGAGGAGAAAAAATGAAAATTGCTATTGGATGCGACCATATTGTAACCTATGAAAAGATTGCTGTAGTTGATTATTTGAAGAAACAAGGCTATGAGGTCCTTGACTTTGGAACATATGACAATGTCAGAACACACTATCCTATCTACGGGAAAAAGGTGGGAGAGGCTGTAGCGAGTGGCCAAGCAGACCTAGGGATTTGTATCTGTGGTACTGGTGTAGGAATTAATAACGCCGTAAATAAGGTAGCAGGTATCCGTTCAGCTTTAGTTCGTGATATGTCAACAGCTATCTATGCAAAAGAAGAATTGAATGCGAATGTAATTGGTTTTGGTGGCAAGATTACGGGTGAATTACTCATGTGTGATATTATTGATGCTTTTATAGCAGCTGAATATAAAGAAACAGACGAAAACAAAGAATTAATTGCCAAGATTAGTCATTTAGATCATGCAGAAGTAGACCAGACAGACCCAGATTTCTTTAAAGAATTTCTTGAAAAATGGGACCGTGGCGAATACAAAGATTAAATGAAGAGGTGACCTTATGTCAATCTTAACTGTCACAATGAATCCATCCGTGGATATCGCTTATCAATTACCAACATTCAAATTAGATGATGTGAATCGAGTGAGTAATGTGAATAAGTCTGCAGGTGGTAAAGGCTTGAATGTAACCAGAGTCTTAAAAGAAATAGACGAGGATCTTACAGCAACTGGATTAGTAGGAGGAGACCTTGGGAATTATATTAAGTCTCAATTAGACCAAGGAGCTATTCATCATGACTTTTACCAGATTAAGGGAAATACAAGAAACTGCATTGCTATCTTACATGAAGGACTGCAGACAGAGATTCTTGAATCAGGTCCGACCATCTCAGATGTAGAGGGAGAAGCCTTTAAAAATCATTTTGAAAGCTTGCTGAAGGATGCTGAAGTTGTGTCAATATCGGGTAGCACCCCTTCAGGCTTAGCAACAGATTACTATGTTGAACTCATTATGATTGCTAATGCTAAGGAAGTCCCAGTGGTATTAGACACCTCCGGAGAAAGTTTAAGACAAGTTCTATTATCTGGACATAAACCAAAAGTCATTAAGCCTAATGTGGATGAATTATCACAATTACTAGGCAGAGAATTAGATAAAGATTTAAATCTATTAAAAGAAGCACTGCAAGACAGCTTATTCAATGGTGTGGAGTGGGTCATTGTCTCACTCGGTTCTGAAGGTGCTTTTGCTAAACATAATGATTTGTATTACAAAGTAGACATTCCAACCATTGATATCGTGAATCCGGTTGGATCAGGTGATTCGACTGTAGCAGGAATCGTATCGGGAATCACTCGTAATTATGACGATGTGGCATTGCTGAAACATGCGAACGTCTTAGGAATGTTAAATGCTCAAGAAGAAATAACAGGCCATGTTAATTTGAATAACTATGAGGCCTTATTCAATAAAATTCAAGTTAGAGGAGTATAAAAATGACTAAACTAGATTACCTAAACAAATTGACTGATGATAAGGGCGTTATCTCAGCCCTAGCCTTTGACCAACGTGGTGCTCTAAAGAGAATGATGAGTAAGTATCAAAGTGAGGAGCCAACCGTTGAACAGATTGAACGATTAAAAGAAATTGTATCAGAAGAACTTACACCGTATGCGTCATCAATTCTACTTGATCCAGAATTCGGTCTACCAGCTGCGAAAGTACGTGATGATAATGCTGGATTATTACTAGCCTATGAAAAGACTGGATATGACGCTACGACGACCGATCGTTTACCAGATTGCTTAGTAGAATGGTCAGTAAAACGCATTAAAGAACAAGGAGCAGATGCTGTTAAGTTCCTACTTTATTATGATGTGGATGGTAGTGGGTTTGTTAATCTTCAAAAACAAGCATACATGGAAAGAATTGGTTCAGAATGTGCGGCAGAGGATATTCCATTCTTCCTTGAAATTCTTACATACGACGAAAATATTGAAGATAACGGAAGTCTTGAATTCGCAAAAGTGAAAGCGCATAAAGTGAATGGTGCGATGAAAGTATTCTCTCAAGATCGCTTTGGAGTTGATGTGCTTAAAATGGAAGTGCCAGTGAATATGAATTATGTAGAAGGATTTGCGAGCGGAGAAGTATTACATACTCAAGAAGAGGCCAAAGCAGCTTTTAAAGAACAAGATGCGTCAACAGACCTACCTTATATCTATCT
>JAAYYM010000278.1 GCA_012515365.1 Clostridia bacterium | reverse complement strand
TTGATGTATGTATTGATAGTTATGCGGCTGAGGCCGATGGAATCATCTTAGTAAATCGCATTAAAAATCATACTGCTTTGAGAGGTGATTATGAAAGCGGATTGATGAAAATGATGGCAATAGGACTGGGAAAACAGTATGGAGCATCCTTATGCCATCGTGCCGGTTACGAAAGAATGGCAGAGTTAGTTCCAATGATTGGAAAAACAGTATTAAATAATGCATCGGTACTTTTTGGAGTCGGTATCGTTGACAATGCCTATGATAAAAACTATAAGATCGCTGTTTTGACTAAGGATGAGATTCCGATTGTAGAAAAGGAATTGCTGAAAGAAGCGAAGAGATTAATGCCTCGCCTGCTACCGGGAAGTGCAGATGTGTTGGTTGTGGACAGAATCGGTAAAAATATCAGTGGTTCCGGTGCAGATCCCGGCATTACAGGAAGATTAACCTATAAGTATTCCGGAGTTGAATCTTTTCAGGCAGGAAAAGTTGCTGTATTGGATATTACTGATGAGACACATGGAAACATTCATGGTGTAGGGTATGTAGATGTTATAAATCGAAGGGTTTTTGAAAAAGCTGATTTAGATAAGACGTATCCAAATTCAATAACATCAACAACTCTTATGTCTGACAAAATTCCGGTTATGATGAAGAATGACCGGGATACTATAAAATGTGCTATAAAAACTTGCCAACCGGCGGACCCGGAAAACATAAGACTTATACGCATAACGGATACTCTGCATATATCTGAAATTTTGATATCTGAATGTATGGTTGATTCCGTGCGCCACATCCCAAATTTGGAGATTACTGATGAAATTATAGATTGGGAATTCAACGAAGAAGGTAATCTGTGGTAGAAGATGACTGTATAATTAAATCGCAATATTATATAAAGATTTTAGGGGGTTTACCTATGTATATTAATAAGGGACTATGTATAAAGTGCTGTGCCTGTATTCCATATTGTCCAATGCAGGCGATCGAATACAATTCTGAAAAGAAGCAAGTTGAAATTAATGCAAATGAATGTGTGGAATGTGAAATATGTAAAAATGCAAATGTGTGTCCCAAAGATGCATTAATTATGGAAGAATTAAAATGGCCTCGTATTTTGAGGAGTCAGTTTTCAAATCCTTTGGTTACTCACCCTGATACAGGGGTGCCGGGACGTGGTACTGAAGAAATGAAGACGAATGATGTAACCGGCAGATTCAAAAAAGGTATGGTAGGAATGGCTATCGAGATGGGTCGCCCAGGAACAGGAACCCGTTTCAGCGATGTAGAAAAGGTAGCGATGGCTGTTGCTGAGGCAGGTGTGCATTTTGAACCGTACAATCCCGTAACAATTCTAATGACCGACAAAGAAACCGGAAAATTGAAAGATGATATCCTAAATGAGAAAGTTCTGTCTGCAATTATTGAATTTGATATGCCGATTAATAAAACCAAACCGGTGCTGGAGAAACTAAAATCTGTTATTCCGTTAATAGATACTGTGTTTAGCCTTGATTTGGCTTATCGCTTAACAGAGGGTGACAGCAATTTAGCAGTAAAAATAGCCAATGAGGCAGGCTTTACTGTATCAATCAATGGCAAGACTAATGTTGGATTAGGCAGACCATTAGCGAAGGAGGAATAAAAAATGACACATACTTTACATAGAAATGGAAATTTTGAAAGCCTGTCAAATGATTATATAATTTTTGCTATTACTGCACAAACTGTCAATGCCAAAGGCAGTGCCCGAAAATTTAAAGAATTTGAGGACATTGTATTGAAGTATAACCCCATAAACTATGGAGATATGAAAACCGGGAATATGTTCAATATAGACATAAGCAAGATACAGGAAGGTTATCGTGATAATTCTATAGTGCATGCAGTATTCTGCGATGAAGATACTGTAGCAAAAGTACTGAATGAGCTAAAAGAAGCAGATCTTGGAATCTCTATAGTAGTATCAGGAATTTTGGACCGTGTTTCAGAATGTTGCCATGAAAAAGGGATCAAGCCCCATACTATTGAACATTCTCTTGGTATTCACGGGAGGGTAGATTACTTGCCTAATGATAACGTTTTGGAAATAAGCACTATGTGTGGTCATGGAATGGTATCTTTTTCACTTATTGAGTACCTGAGCGAGCAAATACTAAAAGACAGAATTACCGTGGAAGAGGCTGCAAAAAAGCTGGCTAAGCAATGCCATTGCGGGGTTTTTAACCCTGCCAGGGCAGAATCCATATTGAGAGCTATGACTAAATAGTATGGGTCTTAATAGGCATTTTGAAATGTAACAAGGTTTTATTTTATGAAGAGAATTCATAAGGGATTCGAATCCTTGAGGGCAATTTGCACTAAGGAAACGATCATATGCGAGTATTTTAAGAGTATTGTGGGAACCCGGCACGGTAGTCTCTATTGTTACAGAAAGGGAGGTTCCTTTCTTAAGAATAAGAAACTCTTGATTCGGGCAGCAAAATATATTAAAATAATTTCATTGTTTGGATTCATAAAGGTAGAGGTGCAGAATGAGCAAGTTTAGCTTCGGCATAATTGAATATCTGGCTTATGCTCACGCAATTACAGGTGATTTTGGAGTACAAGGGAGAAGTGTACCCAAAATCGAATATTATGTAAACTAATAAGCCAAAACTTTACTGATAAAAATTTATATCTATTGCCCCTGAGTAAGGTTTTTACTTAGGGGTTTTTTGCGTTTAAGGAGAAGATTATTATGAATTATGATATTCAATTAAAAAATAACATTAACAAGAACTATATATTTACATTGCTTCAGAATATTGACCTGACCAGGGGAATATGGATGATATACCTTGCAGGTAAAGGTATGAGCCTCACACAATTAGGCCTTCTGGAGATGATATTCCACATAACCTCTTTTCTGATGGAGGTTCCCACCGGAGCTGTAGCTGATATTTTTGGAAGGAAGATAAGCAGGATACTGGGAAGGGTGTTGTCATTGATCAGTGTTGTGATACTGCTTGCTGCCGACGGCTTCCTGTGGTTTGCAATATCCTTTGTGTTCACTGCCCTGTCCTTCAATCTTGAGTCAGGAGCCGGGGAAGCTCTTATATATGATTCACTGAAAGAAATCGGTGAAGAGGACAGATATATGAAGATATCCGGAAGGAAGGAGGTTTTTTACCAGGTTGCGGGGGTGATCTCATTCCTGGCCGGTGGTTATATGGCTGCCAAGAGCTATAATATAGCTTTTGCAATCACAATTATCATAGGAGCGGCTGCTGTATTGCAGTCCTTCAGTTTCAAAGAGCCGGCCGTCGACAGAAAAAAAGAAGAACAAAAGGTGAAAAACATATTTTTGAATCAGCTTAAAGAAAGCTTGAGAGTAGTAAAAAGCAATCCCAGGATAGTGTCTCTCATAGTTTTCACAGAAATAATACTTACTTTTTGCACCTGTATATTCTTCTATTTGCAAAACTTTATGAAGGGAGAGGGCTATAACGAGGCAATAATAGGGGTTGTATACGCTGCTTCGTTTGTTGCTGCGGCTTTGACCGCATCCTGGGTCCACAGGATAGAGAGAGTGATAAAGGAACAGGGAATACTGCTTATAATACCTTTTGTCA
>JAAYYM010000277.1 GCA_012515365.1 Clostridia bacterium | reverse complement strand
TTTCAATTATACTGATAAACAGTGAAATTGACAATATCTTATATTGCTATCTCAAAAATAATATAGTAAAATCAAATATTGTAGCACACTACACAGAAAAAGAGGAATCCTCATGCAGATATTAAGCGAATTTTTATCTAACAAAATTTTGATCATCGCCATCATCGGATGGGCTTCTGCCCAAATACTTAAAACAATCATAAACTTTGCGTTCACCAGATCATTTGATCCTGAACGGCTTTTTGGGTCCGGTGGTATGCCAAGCTCTCATTCTGCAACTGTATGCGCGCTGTCTACAGCTACTCTGCTGCAATATGGCATCGGCTCTTTTGAGTTTGCCATTTCTGCCATTGTTGCTTTTATTGTCATGTATGATGCAGCCGGCGTTCGTCGTGAAACAGGAACACAGGCGGTTGTACTAAATAAATTTCTTGATATGTTTGCTCATATGGACGACTCTTTAGCCGAACAGTTCACAGAAGAAAAACTAAAAGAACTTGTCGGACACACACCGCTTCAGGTTACATGCGGTGCCATACTTGGAATCATGTTAGCAATCATTTCCTATTCCTTCTTCTAATTGATATAATGCTTCATATAATACGCAATGGCTTCTTCCCAGTCTGCCATTTGAAAATCTGTGGTAAGTCTGAGCATATAATTATCCAAAACTGAATATGCCGGACGTTTAGCAGGCGCATTATATTCTTCTGTTGTAATGGCATCCACTTTTGTACTCTTATTGCCTAAACGGAAGATCTCAGTCGCAAAGTCTGACCATGAGCAGACCCCTTCGCAAGTTCCATGAAACAGTCCATAATTTTCTGTTGGCAAAAGGTATGCGATCATTTTTGCAAGCTCTGTTGTACTGGTTGGTGTTCCTACCTGATCTCTTACCACTTTTACTACATCATTTGTTTCTGATAAACGAAGCATTGTCTTTACAAAATTCTTTCCCTCGCCATAAAGCCATGCTGTTCTGATGATGAAATAATCTTTTGCGAACTGTTTTACAAAGTTCTCACCCTCTAGCTTCGACTTTCCATACATTCCCTGAGGATCCACCTGATCAAATTCAATATAAGGGCGGTTTCCATCCCCTGCAAACACATAATCTGTAGAGATCTGAATCATTTTTGCATGATTTTGGGTCGCTGCAATGCTTAAATTTCTTGGACCTATCGCATTAATCCGATAGGCAGCATCTGCCTGCGTCTCGCATAAATCAACAGCCGTATGCGCAGCACAGTTACAGATTGCATAAGGTTTCACTTCCTTTACAAAACTCGTTACTGCGTCAATATTCGTAATATCCAGTTCAGCCACATCCGTATTAATAAGCTCGAACTCTGTACTGCCTGCATATTGTTTATTCATTGCACGCCCTAATTGTCCGTTACATCCGGTAATGATAATTTTTTTCATAAACAACTCTCTTTCCTGAGTAATCAAATTCATTCATATTGTCTAACATATCAACGATACATAGTATACAGTATTAATCGATGTTTTTCAATAATGACTACTTCCAAAAATTATGCTATACTTGATCTGATTTATGACATTCTATTAAAATAAAGAGGTTATCTGATTATGATTGACAAAATGAAAACAAACAATACATTTCCCATTATCATGATTTCAATTGTTCATTGGATCATCACATTCTTTACAGATCAAAAGATTTTCGTTGTATCTCCCTTGACCAATTTAAGGGATTACATAATATGCAAACTCATTTTACTGGTGGTTCTGTTTTTTTTGTATCGGACACTCTATCAGTTATTTCTTGCACCTGACAGAAAAAGCTGTACGGAAAAACAGATATTCAAGTATGCTTTATATTATCTGATTCCTGTCATTTTGATTCTGATTATAAAGCTTCCGAATGGCTTCATCAGTAATGATGAATCTCTGATTTATTCAACAGCGATC
>JAAYYM010000276.1 GCA_012515365.1 Clostridia bacterium | reverse complement strand
CTTCTTTTTTCTCTTCATTTGATATCTGACTCATGTTTTTATGATTTTCACCATGATTACCCACATCATGGCCTGCTGCGTAAATCGCCTTTACGTCTTCCGGATATGCCTCCACCCAGCCTCCGGTCATAAAGAATGTCACATGTACGTTGTGTTTCTTCAAGATCGCAAGTATTTGTTCCGTATCGTCATTTCCCCAAGCTGCATCAAAACTAAGCCCTACCACCTTTTTATCCGTCTCAACACAATAAATTGGCAGTTCTCCCCATTTTCTTTGTTTATTTGATTGCATAAAAATACCCCGTATGTATCCCTTATTAGAAATATATGATAAATGTGGGAATGTAGACTCAGATCTGAAAGGTAAAAATAATTCGCACAAATTATGCAAAAAACTACGAATCTCTGTACAGATGAAGTAAAATAGAAGAAAAACTTTGTCGCACAGGAGGGTTCAATGAGTCGAGAACGAGATCGCATCATAAAAAAAAGAGAAAAGAACGCGGTGGTAGAATGCAATAAGATTCAACGGCAGTTTTATCCAGAGTTATTTTCAAAGTTTGGGCAGGTAAAAGATCCACGCCATAACAGTTACATTGACTATAGTATGAAAGAAATGCTTGGCACCTTGTATTATAAAGGAATTGCCGGACTATCCAGTATGCAGGAAATGACAAGAAAATTTAATGACGAAGTTGTGGCCGGCAATATATATCAATTCATGGGAAGCGAGATAAAGAAATATATTCCTCATGGAGTAACGTTGAATGAACTTCTTGAGCGAGTAGAACCAAGTGAATTAGAACAGATAAAAAAAGAACTGGTCTATAAAATGATACGAAGAAAAACATTTGATGATGCAAAAGTACTGAAAAGATGGCTTGTGTTAGTGGATGCGACAGAGTTAGATGAAGGATATACCCGGAAAAATGAGTATTACCTAAGTCGTACGTATAACCGAGATGAGAAGAATGAATTTGTGAAATATCATAGAAGTGTTTTGGAAGCAAAAATATACTTCGGAAATAATCTTGTATGCAGTATAGCAACAGAAACCATTGAGAACTCTGATGAATACAACGAGAAAAAGATGAGCGATGAGGCAATCAAGCAGGATTGTGAAAGCAAAGCATTTGTACGTCTTGCAGCAAAGTTGAAGAAGAACTTTCCGAGGCTGCCACTTTGTATTGTTGCGGATGGTCTTTATGTAAGTCACAAGGTAATAGAAACCTGTAGAATAAATAGGTGGGATTATCTGATTAGATATAAAGAAGGGTGTGCATCTTCAATCAAAGAAGAATATGATGCAACACCGGAAAAGAACAGACAAGGAAATATCGAATATGTGAATGGTGTACTTTTTGGAAGAACAACAGAAGTAAATGTCCTAAAAAATACAGAAAGGAAAGTAAAGAATGGGAAGGAAGTCATTACAGAATTTGCATGGATTACCAGTATAGAAATCACGGAAAGAAAAGCAAAGAAACTTGTAAAAGCAGGGAGAACACGTTGGAAAATAGAAAATCAGGGATTCAATCGCCAAAAACACTGGCAGGGGAATATAGAACATGCATGCAGTTTCAATGAGAAAGCACAGAAGAATCATTACATTATGGAACAGATAGCAGATTTCATCAAGCAATTGTATGAGTACTTTTTTCTAAAGAAAAATGAGATCAAGAAACTGCAAAAAAATATATCTTCCGACTTATTAGCCAGCTTTGGACGGCAACTAACAAGGGAAGATATATCATCAAGTGATATGCATAGCATATCTCAAACATAAGATAAGTATACCAAAGGAAGTGGTCGATGGGAAGATAAAAAACAAAAAAATATGCACAAAAAATAGGAAAAGAAGAAAATCAGACCTATAGGATGTGGATAAGTATCCTGAAAAGATGGATAAAAAGGTTTTTTATCAAAAACATCGTAAATGAACCAAAAGAAATAAGTTTACCTTTCGAACCTGCTGAGCAAAAGAAAAAGTTGACAGGTTATTCAAATCCCAGTATACTAAATTTAATTTCACATAAGAGAGGTCATTTTTTGTTAATTGTATTTATCGTGGAGAATAATTAATTTATGAATAGGTACCAATCGTTGGTCTGCAAAGTGCAGACAATTGTTTGTTGTACCTTAGTACCATAATAAATGCGTACATGAATAGTAACCTATGTAGCATATGTATTATGGATGCTTCATAGGTTTTTTGTTTTCCTTTTATATTGCGATTAACACATATAACGGAGGAAATATAAAAAAGGATCGATCATTGTTGATATTAGAATTTAATCAGATACTAGAACAACTTAGTACATTTGCAATTACCAGACAAGCAAAACAATCTGTAAGTGATTTGCGACCTTGCATCAATGAGGCAGAGGTTAAAAAGTATTTACGTGATACAACACAGGCAAGACAGCTGATTGACGATATAGGAATGCCACCAATTCCTTTGATGGAAAATATTGAAGAATTTATTATAAAAGCAGTAAAAGGGGAATTACTATTACCAGAGGAAATGGAGCAGATAGGCATGTTCCTCGTTGCTATTGGTCGCTTGAAATCATATCTGGAAAGAGGCCGTGACAAGCAGATAGGATTGGCTTTTTATAGTGAAAATCTCTTAAACCTTGGTAATCTGAGAGAAGAAATTGAACGCTCAATTCGCAATGGCAAAATAGATGACTACGCATCTGTAGCATTAAGAAACATTCGAAGACAGTTACAACTTTTAGAAGATAGAATGAAGGAAAAGGCTGAACGGATTTTGCGCACGAATCAGGCGTATTCATCAGAGTCATTTATTGTAAATCGAAATGGACGAATCTGTCTCCCGATTAAAAAAGAGTATCGTAGCAGGGTGCCTGGTACAATTGTGGAAAAGTCATCAACAGGTGCCACACTTTTTATTGAACCACAGGCAATCACACAATTGCGTGAGGATTATGAACTATATAAACTAGAAGAAGATAATGAAGAAAGGCGGATTCTTTATGCTATCATGAACAGTATAGCGGAAGAGGAGTCGGCATTAAAAGAAAATATAAGAGTAATTATCTTACTGGACTTCATTTTCGCAAAAGGTAAAATGAGTGCAGAAATGCAGGCAATAGAGCCCCAAATAAATACCGAACGTCAAATACGGCTTGTGGCCGCACGGCACCCAATGCTAAATGCAGCAGAATGTGTCCGGCTTGATTTTGAAATCGGAAAAGGTGTTAGAGGAATTATTATTACGGGACCGAATACAGGCGGTAAAACAGTTGCTATTAAAACTGTTGCATTATTAAGTGCCATGGCTTGTGCTGGACTTCATATTCCATGTAAGTGTGCAGACATTGCTATAAATGCACAAATTCTATGTGATATTGGAGATGGACAGAACATTGCAGATAATCTCTCCACTTTTTCTGCACATATTGAGAATATAATCGAGATTTTGAAACGCGTTAACGAGGAAAGTCTGGTAATATTAGATGAGCTGGGATCGGGTACAGACCCTACAGAAGGTATGGGGATTGCAATTGCTATTTTAGAAAAGCTCCGGCAGAGTGGAGCACTATTTTTAGTGACGACCCACTATCCAGAGGTAAAGGAATATGCTGGGAAATATGAAGAAATCGTAAATGCCAGAATGGCATTTGACCGCATAAGCCTAAAACCGCAGTATCGGTTAGAAATTGGGGAAGCGGGAGAGAGCTGTGCATTAT
>JAAYYM010000275.1 GCA_012515365.1 Clostridia bacterium | reverse complement strand
AGATACTGGTGGTATCATTATCTCACTTTCCATTGTCTGTTTTGCTTTATGGCTCGCTGCAGAATCTCTGGAGTTAAAACCCGTTTGGAGGATTTTCATCGGGTTTGGATGCATGATATTAATTGGAGTAGTAGTCAACATTTTTACAAGTTTACAATGTGCGGTGGAGTTCCACCACACGGATACTATGATACGGAAGCTCGCTGAAGAGGCCAAGAACGGAAATAGCGAGTCAGTGAGCCAAGCCCTGAACTCTTACATCAAGAGTACTAATCGCGTTAGAACTGCTATGGAGGTCACAGATCAGTTTAGAGAAAAGAACCAGGCGAAAGCTCCCGAAAAGACAGGGGCCTCCGAAGTATTCGAAAAACAGTCTAAAAGTCCTGAATGAGTGAAAGGAAAGAAATGAACACCCAACTATATGGTGATGAGTTAAGTAAATGGTTTGAAGACATTCTTGGGAACGATATTGTTTTTACATTATGTGATGATCTTGTTTATTGGAAGAATGGAACATCTACACTAGAATGTAAAGGATTAAGGAAAAATTTTTAGGAGCCAAAAATTAAATGATTGTTACACAGATTAAAAAACTAAAAAAAGAACAGTGTCATCAAATATGGATTGTGAAGTATATTTCCATGCCGCTTCTTAGTCTTTTTACAATTCTTGTTTGTTTGTCAGGATGTAATGATAATCATTGCGCAGCTCAAGATGAGGCATACACTTATAGTCAATGGAGATATGCGTTGTTTCAAGCACTATATTTCGCGCATGAAGCATTAGAAGAACAAGAGTCGATTACTAATGTTCAGCAGTTGCGTGACGAAATATTCAACAATAAAAAGATAGTTATTTTTGATAAATATGGAGAGAATAATGTTTTTTTCAATCCTGATTTTTCTCTATGGAATCCCGGTAATATATTTGCTAATAACGATTCTCCTGATAAGGGGTCGGATACAGCCATTGTCATAAAGTTAAAAACAGGGTACTATTATGGAATTTATTTCAATGGACTTTATAATGAGAAGATGAAAAAGACTTTACCGTTTTCTTGCACTGTATTTTCTAAAGAAAGAACGAACTGTGTGGAAAAAATTGGTTCTCAGCCAAAATGAGTGAAATGACGGCAACGAAGTCTTATGATAAACTGAACCGCCTGGCCAGCATGACGGTCAATACGAACGTGGAACCGCAGATGCAATTGGATTTCCAATATGCAGGTGCAATAAAAAAGAGAGATTAGAATATGAAGAAAATAATAAAAAAATGGTATATTCCCATCATTGTCTTTTGTTTCATCTGTGTGTGTGCGTGGGTGATATTTACGGGCATTCGCTACATATCATGGCTGAATGATCACAGAGATGTTTTTCCACTAGACCATATTAACAAACATGTTTCACTCTTTTGTAAGGGTGTTAATGGTGGAATAGAAAAAATAGAAATAGAAAAAATACTTACTAATTCAGAAATAAGTAGTTTAGAGTATAATCGCCAATTGGCTGAGATTTTTAATGAATCGACATATAGTTATTTGAAAAAAGATATAGAAGATTATGACTTTATTGCTCCAGATGGTCTTTTTTATGATGTTTGGGGGATTCCAATTTATTTTATTCAAACAAACAATGTTGATTTTCAAAAGCTTCATCCTGATTTAAAGAGGATTAAGAAGGATAATCCTGTTATCGCCTGGTCATCAGGAAAAAATAAAACAAATGAGTTCGGGCATGGGGATGATATTTATATCGAAAAATATGTCAAACAACTAAAAACGTACTAACAGAAGGCTGCGACCCCTACGGGGTCGGGTGGGGATTTTTCTCTCATCCTT
>JAAYYM010000274.1 GCA_012515365.1 Clostridia bacterium | reverse complement strand
GTGTGCTTGCAGATATGTATACGCGTTTGTCAGCGATTCTATTGGACATTCGAATGCCTGAAATGGATGGATTTGAAGTATTGAAACAGATCCAGGAGAAGTCGGAATATCGTAATATCCCCATTGTTATTATTTCGGTTGATGCAGATATTGCAACAAAAGAGAGAGCAATTGAACTGGGAGCACATGCATTTTTGTCCAAACCATTTAACCCGATTTTAGCAGAAAGAATTCTGAAAAATCTAGTCAGCATGAGGGAAAATGCGGCCTTGGTTAATTCACTCAGCAAGGATAAGCTGACCGGGCTGATGAGTCGAGATCTCTTTTTTGATGAGTGTGATAAGCGAATCGCAATGCATGAGCCTGGTTATTATATATTGTCTTGTATGGATATTGATAATTTCAAGGTAATCAATGATCAGTATGGGATGGAAGTTGGAGATGAAGTATTAAAACATATTGCAAAATGTGTCAATACCTGTGTTTCTGAATTGGATGGACTGGCATGCAGATTTACTGCTGACAGGTTTGCTATCCTGTATCCGGCTGAGTTTGCCGATTCAGACATCGTAATGAGTAATCATAAGCTTGCCACTACTCCAAAGTGGATCAATCGAAGCTTAAGAATTCGAATTGGACGATATCTGGTAAATGACAGCATGATTCGTTCCAATATCATGTTTGAACGTGCTACGGTGGCGGAAGAATCATTAAAGGGCCGTTATGATATTTACATTGCAGAATATACGGATTCTATGAGATTTAGTATCTTACACGAACAGCAGATTGTCAGTGATATGGAGCAGGCATTGCGTAATGGCGAGTTTAAAGCTTTTTTTCAACCACAGTACAATCATGCAACAAAAGCAATGATTGGTGCAGAGGCATTGGTACGCTGGGAGAAAGACGGTACTTTTATTTCACCAGGTGAGTTTATTCCAATCTTTGAACGAAACGGATTTATTTATGAAGTGGATAAATTTATTTGGGAACAGGTATGTATTTACCTGAAAAAGTGGATCGATGAGGGAATGACAGTTTTACCGGTGTCAGTTAATATTTCGCGATTTGATTTATATAAAAGTGATTTTTTTGATGTGATTTGTGGTCTTATAAAAAAATATCAGATTCCATCAGACTGTCTACGTCTGGAAGTGACGGAATCTGCATTTGCAGAATCTCCAAAACACATTTTGAAAATGGTTAATCAGTTGATTGATTATGGCTTTACAGTTGAAATCGATGATTTTGGAAGCGGCTATTCTTCTTTGAATACATTAAAAGATGTACCGGCGTCAATTTTGAAGCTGGATATGAAGTTTTTCTCGAATACAGAGAATGCACAAAGAAGTGGAAATATTATAGAATCTGTTGTACGTATGGCAAAATGGCTGGGTATGGCAGTGATAGCAGAGGGAGTGGAAGAACTTAATCATGCAGATTTTCTGAAATCCATCGGATGCTATTACATTCAAGGCTATCTTTATGCAAAACCTATGCCCCTGGAAGAATATGAGGAGCTTTTACAAAATCAGGGATGTTCAGAGCAGGTGGAACGTAAACTATCACGTCTGCAGGCAATTGCCACGCTGGATAATATAGAATTTTGGAATCCAAAATCCATGGAAATGTTAATCTTCAATAGTTATGTAGGAGGCGCCTGCATTTTTGAATACTACCATGGTGTTATTGAATTGCTGCGTGTCAATGAGCAATATGTACATGAGCTTGGCACTGTTGTTGCTTCAAGGACTGAACTTAGACACATCAGCCTGGAGTGTTTTCTAGATGACGAAAATAATCAGACCTATCACAGGGCTATGATGAAGGCTATTCAGAATAAGCGGGAAGCCGGATGTGAATTGACACTCCGTGATCTTCATTCTGAGAAGGAAATGATAGAATATATACGTTGTACGATGAGAGTCATCGCGATTTCAAGTGACCGCTATTTGTTCTATTGTGTTTTAGTGAACCGTACAAAGGAAGAAGAGGCATTTGAACAGCTTCAGTTTTTAAATGCAACGGCGCATGATATTTTGGAAAAAAACGATGTAAAACTGGCTATGGAAGCTTCACTGGATAAAATGTGCAAATATTTTGTGGCTGACCGTGCGTATCTGGTGGAACTGGACTTTCAGAAAAAAGTTTCAAACCGCACGTATGAGGTTTGCGCAAAAGGAATAACCACAGAGCAGTCAGAACATCAAGAATTTCCATTTGATGAGTCATCATTCTGGTATGACAGTCTGACGAATGGCAAGATTATTTGTCTGGAGGAGATTGGACAGATGGATGAAGAATATAGTGAGCTTATTGAAATTTTCTTAAAACGTGATATTCATGCGATTATTATGTCTCCGATCATCAGAAGTACAGAATTGCTTGGATTCGTCGGGATCGATAATCCGACAAAATCGTTAGGCCATTTGGAACGATTAATGGCAGTAGGGGATTATTTGGGGATTATGCTGGATATGAAAGTACGCCGTGCTGATGCGATAACCGATGAGGATGAATAAATGGATAAACATACAGCAGGATACGAATATGAGCTAAAGCTGAGAAAAGAATTGATACGGGATTCGTTTCTCTATTTTCGAGTAAATCTGACTACCGGTGACATCGAAGAATATGTCTGCAAAGCAGATGATGATGGGGATAGTAAGATTGGTATTAATGCAAATGATTATATAGAAAGCTTTGTTGTCACTAAGATTTATCCGGAGGATGTGGAGAATGTGAGGCGGGCACTGTCTCCTAATGCACTTTTAGAGGCTTATCAAAGAGGAGATAAATCAGCTTCAGTCACCTACCGCAGACTGGTACCTTCCATGGAATATCACTGGGTCAGAATGTCTGCAATTATGATGGAAAGACAATCTGATCATAGTATTGTGGCATTTTTACATGATAAGGATATCGATAGCGAAAAAAAGGCAAAGCATGCGATTGAAACTATCTTGAATGAAGATATTGAGCTTGTAATTACAGTAAATGTGAAGACAGGAATAGGAGAAATCGCGCATATTCTGGATCATGTGAATTATTATCATATTGAGTCGGCGTTCGATTTTAAAGAAGTATTTGATCGATACACCCGAGAAGTGGTTTTTGAAGAAGACAGAGAGGCATACGCAGAATTTAATAATATTGCCTATATGACAGAACAGCTGTTATATAGTCCAACTACGACTTTTTTTTACCGCGTGATTGAGAATGGTGTGGTTCGCAGGAAAATCACAAAGGCGTATTATCTGGATGAACGAAAAAATTATCTTGTGCTGACCAGAAGAGACGTGACGGACCTTTATGAGGGAGAACGCAGAAAGCGAAAAGAGCTGCAGATGGCCATTGAAAAGGCTATCCGGTCAAATCATACAAAGAGTGAATTCCTATCACATATGAGTCATGATATTCGGACGCCATTAAATGCAATTCTTGCTTTTTCCAACAAAGATCTGGTCAAAGAAGCAAATGAAACGCAGCTGCGTGAGTACATGAATAAGGTAAATTTATCGGGAGAGTATCTGCTCGGAATCATTAATGATATTTTAGATATGTCAAGAATGGAACAAAAACGGATCAAATTGAATTTGGAACCCTATTATCTTTCTGAGTTTGAGCGTTCAATTCGTAATGTGATCGAAACATTATGTGAGCATAAAAATATTGAATTTGAAATGGATACGAGCAGATCCGGGATTACTGGAATTATTGCTGATCATATGCGCCTAAATCAGATTTTCATCAATTTACTGACAAACGCGGTTAAGTTTACTCAGCCAAACGGTAAGATTGAATTGATTATCGAACAGAGGGAACGCATCGGAGAAAATCGATATATCAAACGTTTTATTGTTCAGGATAACGGAATCGGCATGAGTAAGGAGTTTCTGCCATATGCCTTTGACAGCTTTCATCAGGAACACCGTAGAGATAATCCTGACCGGACGCAGGGAACAGGTCTTGGTCTTTCTATTGTAAAAGAATTGGTTGATCTGATGAATGGAACCATTCAGGTCGAAAGCGTGTTGAATCACGGAACTACCTTTACAATCGATATTCCATTTGAAGGAATTTATCAGTATGAAAAGAAGCAGAAGAGTAAGGAATATGATTATCATATTTTGAAAGGACATCGTGTTCTTATAGTAGAGGACGACGATATCAGTGCAGAAATTGTTAAAGTTTTTTTGGAACGCATTGGATGTCTTGTAGAGCGGACCGAAAACGGAGAATCAGCCCTGAACTTGTTTGAACAGTCACCTATTGGCTATTATGACCTCATTCTGATGGATATCAGAATGCCTGTTATGGATGGTATTGTCACAACAAAAGCAATCAGAGCTATGAGACGTGAAGATGCAGATACAGTTACCATTATTGCAATGACCGCAGATGCTTTCAGCGAAGATGAGCAGCTTTCCTATGGTGCAGGCATGAACGCCCATCTCCCAAAACCAATAGATCCCGAGAAACTCTACGATACCTGTTGCAGTTTCCTGGTTAAGCAGTAAAAAAACCTTGCCACAGCTTTAAAAGCTAAGGCAAGGTTTTTAGTCTGTTTTTAACTTAGTTATATTTGAAATCCTGGACGATCGTGATGATCTTCTTTGTATTTTCTTGATTGGTATGAAGAATCTCAGATAATACTTCAGCAGTTTCATTTGTATGCTCGTTCTTATTGATAATGTCTTCAACACCGACTTCATTGTCACCAGCAGCAGATCTGACTGCATCTACCTGTTGACTGATTATATTCAGCTCTTCAGAGAAGCTCTTTGTAACATTGTGAATTTCATCAATGGTACTCTGAATGCTCTCAACTGATTTGTTATATTCTTGGGCTGTATCTGCAAAGGTCTGGAATTGCTTTGCTACGTCACGCTCGAGGAAACCTACGATATCATCAAAGCAGTTCTGAACAGCAGCGATATTTGTATTGGTTTCCATACAGATATTTTGGATATTGATCGCAGTTTTTGAGGAACTGTCAGCCAGACTACCGATCTCATCAGCAACAACTGCAAAGCCTCTACCGGCATCTCCGGCTCTGGCAGCTTCAATAGATGCATTTAGAGACAGAAGATTGGTCTGACTTGTGATATTTAAGATCTCAGTAGCCATCTGATTAATCTGTGACAGAGACTGTAGATTCATCATAGCTGTTTCAATATTCTTTTGATTATTCGTAATGTTATTCTGTGAGTTTGTAAGTGAATTATTTGCCATTGACTGCATTTCCTGTGCACTCTTGATTAATTCGGTACTTACAGTCATACCTTCTCTGATCTTATTCTCAACATTTTCTACCATTCTGACAACATTCTGCATCTTGGATTCCATTTCATTAATCGCAGCATTGGTAGTCGTGATACTTGCAGCAAGTTCTTCTGTAGTGGCAGAATTATCTGTTACATATGCAAGAAGATTTTTAGATTCTACGCCCATGGTTCCAGAAGAGGAATCAAGGGAATTAGAACATTGCTTCAAGATCTCGATAATTTCATTAAAGGTTTTCCTCAGGGAATCAACTGATGTAGCAATGATACCAACTTCACTCTTTCTTCCAAGGTATGGCTTGATTTCAGCGGATTCATTCAAATCAAGGTTTTTCAGATTACTAATTGCTTCTTCTATTTTCTTGAGAGGTTTTGTATTGAACATAACGACCAGCCATGTCATGATCAGGATTAATATATAAGCAATGATGCATACGAAACCAAGAACCACTTTGTTGGCGTTGGCAGTAGCGAAAATTTCTGCTTTTGTATCGGCAAGAACGACAGCCCATCCGCGATCCTTTAAGTATGTATACATTCCAAGGCAGGCCTCACCCTGTTCATTAGCAAACTCGATTGTGCCATATATGTCGTCTGGATTAGCATGAATCTGATCAATGACATTTAATAGCATAGGATCTTCAATTTCAGTAGCCATTAATGTTTCATCTTCATTGAAAATATGAAAACCAGTTTCTGTATTGATCATATAGGATTTTGCATTCTCAATACCAGGGGTTACAAGTGAGTTTAAGGTATCCTTAAGCGCAGTTGCGTAGGTTCCGCCACCGGCATAACCAAGTGGAGTTTTGCCATCACTGTCATAGATCGGTGCATACATGGATACGATCAGATCACCGGATGCAGGTGATGCAATAATACCGGTATTGTAAACTCCGTTGC
>JAAYYM010000273.1 GCA_012515365.1 Clostridia bacterium | reverse complement strand
GGATGTAAAGCTTAGATGTCGAACTATACATTGGATTGATCAGATAGTAACTGATTGCTCCGGCTGTTCCTGCCAATATAACTGCTGTCAAAATAATAATCCATAATCTCTTTTTAATGACAAACAATATTTCAAATATATCTATTTCAATCTCGTCATGTTGTGTATTCATAAAATCTCCCGGGTAATTCTATCGTAAAACCTGGTGTAACTTGATAAATCTATTAATGCTTATAGATATTCATTATTAAGCATCTTCTCCGGATTCACATAAAGTACTTCTTCTAATAATTCCGGATCTGCCTTCTGTCTTAGATAATCAACAGCTTTTTTCATATATGGAGCTCTGACATCTGTATCATGACAATCACTTCCTAAAAAGTGAATATAACCTTGCATAAAGAGCTTCGTGCAAAAACCTTTATTTCGACTGAAGAATCCAGCCATCAGTTCTTCTGTATTCATCTGAATATAGAATCCGGTCTTAATCAATTCCTCAATCAGATCCATCTTTTTATGTAGACAGTCATAGCGTTCTACATGTGCTAAGATTGGTCGATATCCATGTTCCTGTAAACGTTTTAAACTCTGATATATGTAGTCATAATCTCTTTTGACACCAAACTCCACCAACACATATTGTGTATCTGCCATCGCATTGGCCATGCCGGTTTCTAAGGCTTCTATGATGCCTTCTCTGTAGTAAAGTTCATTTCCTAACTTAAGCTCAATTGGAATTTGATGTTCACTAACGGTCTGTTTGAAGTTTTCGAATAGTTCTTTTATGTTTTCTTTTGCATATTTTCTGTTTCCGGGAATGAAATGCGGTGTCAGAATGATTCTGCTTGTCCCTTCTCTGACTGCCATTTCTAACATTTTGAGTGCTTCCTCTACGGAAGATGCACCGTCGTCGACCCCCGGCAGAATATGTGTATGCATATCAGTAAATCCTGTCTTCATGGTCGCTCTTTTCTATTCTTTTCTTCTCTATAAATTGCCAAATGGATCATTTTTTGTGACATTATATATGATAGCTCCGGCAATTGATATAATGATAATTGCTGCTGCTACAAAGCCAGCAATTAATAAAAATGTTGTATTCTTATAAAATGGTACCTGAATTGCAGCGTTTTGAGATTCAACAATTGTTCCCTTTACAACCGGTGACTGATCCTGTGTATCCTGAGCACTTGCCAGATTGACTTCTTTATCGATTGTTTCTACATCAGAAGCCGCACTTGCTGTCAGATCTTCCTGTGACTGCGCGTCTGCTGCATTTTGATCTGCATCCGTCGTATCAGCTCCATCATCTGTGCCTGACTCTGTAACTTTTTTATTTGTTGTCTTATTTGTAGTTTTTTTCTTAGCCTTATCAATTTTAACCGCATTACTTTTTGGAGCTATGGAAGCATCTGCCGATGGTGTCGTAGCTGCTCCTGCTACTACCAATGTGTCAACCATTGTTGTGACATCCGTAGTCGGTGTTGTAGTCGTATCGGGTGTAGTCGTATCAGGTGCCGGTACTTCTACAATATTATTATTAGGATCGACAATCGTAACTGTAGGAGGTGTTACTGTTCCACCGCCACCATTTCCTCCGCCTACCTGTACCATATAGCCTTCTTCAATACCTTGCGGGATTTTAGAATAAAACTGATTTTTCGCATCACTTACCTGATCAGCAGTCAGATTCTGATCCGACTGATCCAGATAAGAACGAAGCTTGCTAAGTGCTGCATCAGTTGCTTTATATTGCTTTCCATTATATTCATGAATTGCAGATGCAAAGCTGATCAGATTCTGCTCATGCTCATTAATATCAGCCCTTGCCTGCACACTCATTGCCATAGTGCCAAGAAGTAATACTCCTGTAAATGTTAATGCCCTTATACATTTTCTCATCATTTTTCCTCACCCATCTTAAACATCTTATCGTTTCAAACATAGTATCAATATGATAAAACCTTCTTTTACCACATTAAATCAAATCTTAATCCTTTAATCAAATCATTATAATTCGATTAAATAAACATACGAATGCAAAACTATATATTTAATTCCTTCATTGATTCGCAATGCTTATTTAATCGAATCCTCCGGTGACAGCTTGTACTGCCACCGGCTTGGATTCAATTATCTAACTATGTTACTAATTCATACTGTTTCTAACCATTTTCGATCGACTAGTGATTCGTATGTTTTACTCTACTGCGTTTTCTGAAACAGCTGGTGCTTCATCTACTACAGGAGCTTCATCTACTACCGGTGTCTCGTCAACAACCGGAGTTTCATCTACTACTGGCGTCTCATCTACTACTGGTGTCTCATCTACAACTTCATTGTCTGATACTGTAGGAGCTACAACTTCATTGTCTGATACTGTAGGAGCTGCAACTTCGTTGTCTGATACTGTTTCTTCTGCAGCACCCGCATTATTAATCACTTCATCAAGATCAAAGTTAATTGTGTAAGTCAACACAAATGTCTTATCGAGTGCACGATAGGTCACTTTAACTGTTGAACTCTTACCATTCAGGAAATTAAAGTCTTTTTCTGCTGCATTGCCGATAACTGCAAGTCCCAATGTCAGAGGATCTTTTAGTTCATCACCTGTTATAATTGTGTCGTTTCCTGTAATGCTTGTTACAACTGCTTTTTGAATCTCACTGTCATCTACTGCTTTACTGATTACAGAGTAGATACCGGTACCTCTTAAGTTTGCAAGTCCTTCTGTTCCCTTATCTCCATCAAATGTAAAGAAGAATTCTGAAAGCTCTGAAACATAATTCTTGTATACTAAGTATTCGCCAGTCTTAATCTGTGCTAATGCATCAGCAATATAAACGTCTTTTTCTTTCTTGACACTTTCAATCGAGCGGTCAAATGTCAATGAGTAATCTGTCTTATATGTGCATCCAAATCCACCGTTACCGAAGAAGTAAACTACATCCTTGCAGTCTACAGTAGCACCTTGCAGCATACCAAATTCTGAAATACCCTTGTCATTTGCAAAATCTACCAACTTATCGTAGATCTCACTAACCAATGTCATAGCAGGCTTTCCGTCTTTGCTTGTATAGCGTTCTTCAATGTAATCTGTCTTACTTGCTGTAATTTGTGCTGATTCTACTCCATGTAATCCAGCTTCTAAGCCATACAGTGCAGCTGATTTAATTTGAGCATTATCAAGTCTTACCTTTGTATCATCAATCAATACAACATAAGAATTATCAAATGTATCATACGTGATGCCCTCAAGTCCCTCAACTTTTGCTAATTTTGCATTAATAGCTTCAGTCATCACAATATTCTGCGCATCAATTATTGATTCGATCACTTCATCTGATGCTACAAATTCTGCCTCGTAATTGAAATCATAAGTAACACCGTTTGTTTTCTTACTTCCTCCAACATCAATTACTGTGCCAAGCCAATCAAATAATACTGAATCTTTAATGGTATTATTTTCCTGGATAAACTTAATAGCCTCTGCTGCAGTTGTTACGTCATCAATTCTTCCCGGCTCTCCATCAATGCGTTCTTCAATGTGTATCTTGGAGCCATTCTTTTCCAATGTATAGACGTAAGCATTTGGATCTAATGTAAACACAACTGTTCCCTCTGTAAAGTCTTTATCGTACATTTCTTTTATAGCATCAGCAAGTCCTGTTCCTGTAATTGCAGATACCGTCTTATACGGATCTAAAATTTCAAGTTTGAAGTTTTTCTGTCCGTCAAATGTGGTTTTGATGCCAGTCCATGTACGGTCTTCTCTGCCAAGTACTTCTTTAATCTGAGCATTCAACGCTTTCTGCTCATCCTGATCAGAGTTTACAACTTTAATTGTGAAACTGTAATCAGCACCAGATTTATGTGTTGCTGTCAGTGTTACTTCTCCTGCTTTTAATGCTTCAACTGCTGCAGCCTTTATGCCATTGTTTCCTGTCATTGTAGAAACAATCTTTACGATTCCCTTCTTGTTCAGCGTCCATTTAACTTCCGGATCAAGTACTACCTTGTCTTCTGGTACTTTAACTTTTGCATAAAATATGTCTCTTTCACCCTTCTTGAGAGTAACTTGCTGTTCTGGAAATCCATCTATGCTATAATCTTCAGCCGCTGGGGTAGTATCAGCACTGGTTACTTCAATTGTAATAGTCTTACCATTCTTGAAGCTATCTGCCGGATTAGAAGCAGTCACTTTAATATCTACTTTATCTCCTGCTACAGCTGTTTTTGGAATTGTAACAACACCTTTTGCTGTAAGACCAAATTCTGACTCGCCAACCTTTTCGAATTTTACTTTCTTATCTGCAGCTTTCTTGTCATCTACAGTAGCCTTCAAAGTAAGCTTCTGATCTTTTGCTGCATTTTCTACTACATATGCTTTTGTTCCAGCTAATCCTGGTGCCGTCACAATAATGTCTGTTACTTTTTGTGTTACTTTAAAGTTAAAGCTTGCTTTCTTCTTTGTTCCATCAACTGATGATATTGTGATCTTAGCAGTACCTGCACCAACTGCATACAGCTTGCCATCTTCATCAACATATGCAACAGAAGGCTTACTTGAGGAATAAACTACATCCTGATTAGTAGGTTCCAGACCACCTTTTCCTATAACATCAAACATACTTTCTTTTGACAGATCATATTTCGTAACTTCATCACAACCATCATACTCTTCTTTTGCATGTCCATCGTTACGTGTAAGTGCCGCATCAAGTACAATCTTGTCAACCGGAACGTTAGCTGTTACAACAACTTTCTTGCCTGCTGCTGTTGTTTTGATTTCATTCGGTTTTGCTATTGATGGAGCCTTTGCTGCTGAGTATACCCACACAGCCACTTCTTCTGCTGCTTCTTTTGTATCTTTCTTAAGTGTCACAACACCTGTAGGTGATACTTTGATGTATTCGTTTTCATTGGCTTTTGTTCCATCCGGAGAAACAAGGTAAGTAAGTTTTTTATTACCTGCGCCTGCATTTACAGCAGCACCAAGTTTGATTTTTGCTCCTGTTAATCCTTCAACAGATGAAGCCACATTGATTTTATCAACATCAGTCAATACTTTTACAGTGTAATTTAAAGCTTTACCTTTTGTCTGTACTTTGATTTTATTACCAAGTGTACTAACTGCTGTAATCTTAGCA
The DNA here is from genome assembly GCA_012515365.1 of Clostridia bacterium. The sequence goes on along the minus strand of JAAYYM010000273.1, from coordinate 8,054 downwards.
GTACCATTTGAAAGAGCTATAACTTCACCGTCTGGTGATACAGATGCTACAGCAGGATTGCTACTTACAAATGTAACTGCATCCTTTTCAATTTCGTCTCCATCTGCATCATATACTTTATAATCAGTCTGATATGTATGGAATTCGTCTGTTACATTCGTTTTTAAGTAAATAACTTTTTTAATATAGTTGTCTGCACCGTTTAAGTTGATATCAACAGCTGCTGAATCTGCTTCTTTTGCAGTAACTGTTACAACTTTCTCAACAGGCACATAACCTTTTTTAGTGAAATCTGCAGAAGACACCTTGATTTTTGCTTCAGCATCTTTTGGTGTAAATTTGGTTGCTTTTACAACACCTTTATTGGTTACTGTAAAGATTACTTTACCGTTAGATTTGTTTGAACCATTTTCAAATGCATATTTTACTTTTTTAGAAGATGCATCAAAGTTTGTCGAAGTACCTAACGTAATCGCACTGCCATTTCCTATTGCAATTTCAGCTTTATTGTCAGGATCCACAACTGAAGAATCAAAGCTGATATCATTTACTACTGCTTTGTTTGTAATCGTAATGATTTTTTTCTTTCTTTTGACCAAATCGTCTTTTCCAGTAGTAGATTTGGTTTCTGTGTATTCAATCGTTACCTTTGCTTTACCAACATTATTGCCATCTGAGTTAAGTACACAGCTTCCGCCTTTAATTGCTGAAAAGTTTACAATACTTCTGTCTGTAGAAACAACCTTAACCACTTCACATACAGTAGTTGTTTTTCCCTTCGTTGTTATATCCTTTTTAAGCTCATATGTACCTGGTGTAATTGCCTCATTTCCGTCTATACCGTTCGTGTAAAGCGTCATGCTCTTCGCTTTTTGAACAGGTGTTGCGAAATCTGCTGCAAATACATTTGTTGCGAACAGCATAATCATAGCAGCTGTCAGAACAAAAATTTTCGTAATTCGCTTCATAAATTTTCTTCCTCCGTTTAATAGATTCTCGTTACTCATATGCTGTTTTAGATTACCTCATTTTGACTTAATCCATAATTCATCCAAACTTCCGCGTTGTTTGTATATTATAGAAGAAATCCCAATCTGGTTTAATCAACAGCATGATCCGGGGATACATTTTCGTATAAACGAAAATTAGACCATATCATATTCTGTTTCCAGAACATCAATGATCTACACATTCAAACTATGATATTATACTCACCGGCATCCACGTTGTCGCAAAAATGCCCATGATTGGAACAGTTTCATTAGAATATCTACACATAAAGCCTTGTTCCTCCATCTCATAAGAGTTCTCATGTTATATAATTAGCTTCCCCCGAAACGTATCACTAACTACTAGTTAATATAATAAATCCTCATACACTTTTTGTCAACACGTACCATTTCATACCCCCCCCCCATTTTTTGTAAGTTTTTCATATATTTTTACTATGATTTTTGGTATATTTCACCATGGGTTTTTGTAAATTTGTGGTGGAGAATGTAAAGTTTTTGTTAAATTCTTAAATGTATTACACATTCATGTTTTTACTTACTGTATAAATTATGAAATATAAGAAAAGAAAAGGAGAATCACCTGTGCATGTTATACAAAAATGATTCTCCTTTCCTCATATATGGGATTAAATTTTATTAAAACTAATTTTGTTAAATTTTAACGAATATATTTGCTCTTAGTAGTTAACGATCTTACCAAAATCTTCTTTCAAAGAAGCTCCACCTACAAGACCACCGTCAATGTTTGGCTGTGAGAACAGTTCAGCTGCTGTAGCTGCGTTTACAGATCCGCCGTACTGGATACGTACTGCTTCTGCTGTAGGAGCGTCATACATTTCAGCAATACATTCACGGATTGCTTTACATACTTCTTCAGCCTGAGCTGTTGTAGCTGTTTTACCTGTTCCGATTGCCCAGATTGGCTCATATGCGATAACCATAGAAGCTACCTGTGCTGCTGTAACATCCAAAAGATCTGATTTGATCTGCATACGGATCCAGTCAAGTGTGATATTCATTTCTCTCTGCTCTAATGTTTCTCCACAGCAAAGGATCGGTGTTAAACCTGCTTCAAAAGCTTTTTTAACTTTTTTGTTTAATAAAGCATCATCTTCTTTGAAATATTCTCTTCTTTCTGAATGACCGATGATTACATATTTTACACCTGCATCTACAAGCATTGCTGCTGAGATTTCACCTGTAAAAGCACCTTTTTCTTCGAAGTACATATTCTCAGCACCTACTGCTACATTTGTGCCTTTAACTGCTTCTACTACAGGTACGATGTCGATTGCAGGTACGCAATATACAACATCTACTTTATCTGATACTACAAGTGGCTTCAATGTTTCTGCTAATTTTACGGCTTCTGAAGGAGTCATATTCATTTTCCAGTTACCGGCTACGATTGTTTTTCTTGCCATTTTTGATTTCCTCTTTTCTTTGATATGATTGTTTGCGCTGAGAAAAAATTATCTCATTGCAAAACTGATTTAGTATTTGTAAATAAATTTATTTTAAAGATAATTGTAGATGAGGGTCAAAAAAATTGCATTTTTTTGACTGTTAGCAAAATTGCGAGGCAATTTTATCTAACATCATCTGCAGCCATAACGCCTGGTAATGCTTTTCCTTCAAGGAATTCAAGGGATGCTCCACCACCTGTTGAAATGTGGCTCATCTTATCTGCGAAGCCTAACTGGTTTACTGCTGCTGCACTGTCACCACCACCGATAATAGTAGTTGCATCTGTTTCTGCTAATGCTTTTGCTACTGCAATTGTTCCCTTTGCAAGGATTGGATTCTCGAACACACCCATAGGTCCGTTCCAAACTACTGTTTTAGCTGTTTTAACTGCATCTGCATATAAAGCAGCTGTTTTGGTTCCGATATCCAAACCTTCTTTATCAGCTGGGATCTTGTCTGCATCTACTACAGCCACTTCGATTTCAGCGTCGATTGGGTTAGGGAATGATGCTGCTACTGTAGTATCAACAGGGAGAAGAAGTTTCTTTCCAAGTTTTTCTGCTTTAGCCATCATTTCTTTACAGTAATCAAGCTTCTCTAAGTCTACCAAAGAATTTCCTACTTCGTATCCTTTTGCTTTTAAGAATGTAAATGCCATTCCACCACCAATGATCAGAGTATCACATTTATCTAAAAGATTTGAGATTACATTTAATTTATCTGCTACTTTAGCTCCGCCAAGGATTGCTACGAAAGGTCTAACCGGATTTTCTACTGCATTTCCAAGGAAGTCAATTTCCTTCTGCATTAAATATCCAACTGCACACTCTCCACCTTTTTGACGGATAAACTCTGTAACGCCTGCTACAGAAGCATGTGCTCTGTGTGAAGAACCGAACGCATCACATACATAGAGATCTGCAAGATCAGCAAGCTCTTTTGAGAATGCTTCACCATTCTTTGTTTCTTCTGCTCCACGGAAACGTGTATTCTGAAGTAATACAACATCACCGGCCTGCATTTCAGCAACTGCTTTTGTAGCAGCTTCGCCTGTTACATTGTAATCTGATACGAAGTTTACTTTCTTACCAAGCTTTTCTGAAAGTCTTTGCGCAACAGGTGCAAGAGACTCTCCTTCATTTGGTCCATTCTTTACTTTTCCAAGATGTGAACAAAGTACTACTTTTCCGCCATCCTTCAGTAATTTATTAATAGTAGGAAGTGCAGCAACGATACGTGTTTCGTCTGTGATTTTTCCATCCTTTAAAGGCACGTTAAAGTCACATCTTACTAATACGGTTTTTCCATTTGCGTTGATATTATCAACTGATTTCTTATTAAGACCCATTTGTAAATCCTCCTTATTATGATCACTCTATTCATGAAACATTCCATTTCATGAATCACTTTATTCAATAAAACATTTTGTGTATATTACCGAAAAAACGGCCCGGCCCATCAGGCCGGACCGTAAAGATCGTTTTTTATGCTTCAAAGAATTATTTCAATTCAAAGAACTATTTTAATTCTGAGAAGTATTTGATTGTTCTAACCATCTGTGATGTGTAAGAATTCTCATTGTCATACCATGAAACAACCTGTACAAGGTTATCTTCACCAACCATAGTCTGTGTTGCATCAAAGATTGATCCGTATGTGCTTCCAACGATATCAGAAGATACGATTTCATCTGTGTTATATGCGAAAGACTCTGTAGCTGCTGCTTTCATAGCTGCATTGATTTCATCTTTAGTTACAGATTTCTCAACTGTTGCTACAAGGATTGTAGTAGATCCTGTAGGGGTAGGTACACGCTGAGCAGATCCGATCAGTTTACCATTTAATTCTGGGATAACAAGACCGATAGCTTTAGCAGCTCCTGTTGAGTTAGGAACGATGTTAACAGCGCCTGCACGGCTTCTTCTTAAATCACCTTTTCTCTGAGGTCCGTCAAGGATCATCTGATCTCCTGTGTAAGCATGAATTGTGCTCATGATACCAGATTTGATTGTAGCAAGATCATTAAGAGCCTTAGCCATAGGTGCTAAGCAGTTTGTTGTACATGAAGCTGCTGAAATGATTGTATCAGAAGCTTTTAATTCTTTGTGGTTTACGTTGAAAACGATTGTAGGAAGATCATTTCCAGCAGGAGCTGAAATTACAACCTTACGAGCACCAGCATTGATATGAGCCTGTGCTTTGTCTTTTGATGTATAGAAACCTGTACATTCAAGAACAACGTCTACTTTTAATTCTCCCCAAGGAAGTTTGTTAGCGTCTGCTTCTTTGTAGATTGTGATTTTCTTTCCATCAACTGTGATAGAATCGTCACCTGCAACTACTGTATCAGCTTTTGCATATTTACCCTGTGATGAATCATATTTTAACAAGTGCGCTAACATTGTAGGGCTTGTTAAATCGTTGATTGCTACTACTTCATATCCTTCTGCACCAAACATCTGTCTGAATGCAAGACGACCGATACGGCCAAATCCATTGATTGCTACTCTTACTGCCATTTGAAATTCCTCCTAAATATATATTATTTTTTATTGATACATTATAATAGGCGCAAAAATATACGCCAAATTGTCAGCAGATTCATTCTACTAAATTTATGGTAAAAAAACAAGCCCAAATTTGTATATATTGCTAAAATGTTTGCATTTTTATGAAATATACATTACGATAATTAAAATCAGATACAAAAGAAAGGATATTTGCACAATGATCAATCATGATTTTCACGTTCACACAGCGTTCTCTTCTGACAGCGAAGCCAGTATGGAAAGTGTTGTCCTTAAGGGTATTGATCTCGGTTTGCAAACCATATGCTTTACAGAACATATGGATATGGACTTTCCGATTGCGCCTGGTGGTGCAAAAGAATTTGAGGTTGACACCACTGCTTATCGCACTGAATACTGCAGGCTAAAAGAAACCTATGCCAAAGATATTACACTTAAATTCGGAATTGAAATCGGACTTCAGTCCTATTTGGGCAAGAGAATCCATGAATATATAAATTCCTATCCCTTTGATTTTGTTATCGGTTCCTCTCACCTACTGAATGGACAGGATCCTTATGACGGTACCATGTTTAAAGGGCATCAAGAGTCAAAGCTTTATCGCGAATACTTTGAGTGCGAATTAGAAAATGTACAAAACATAGATGATTTTGATGTGTATGGTCATCTAGATTATATCGTGCGCTATGGTCCGAACAAAAATCAATTTTACAATTATGAAGTATATGCAGATTTAATTGATGAAATTCTTAAAATTCTGATCGAAAAAGGAAAAGGCATTGAAATCAACACTTCCGGTCTTTCCCATGGGCTTGGCACACCGCATCCCGTCATAGAAATTGTCAAACGTTATCATGAACTTGGCGGTGAAATTATCACGATCGGTTCAGATGCACACACTCCTAGTCATTTGGTTTATCGCTTTACTGAAGCCGAAAAAATGCTACTTAGCTGTGGTTACCGATATTATACAATTTTCAGTGATCGCAAGCCGGAATTCATCAAACTTTAAGCAATGATCGTTCCGCCACCATATACATAATCATCTTCATAAAATACAACAGCCTGTCCTGGTGTAACAGCCCGGACAGGTTTTTCAAATTCCACCCTCAGCTGATCCGGTCCGGTCCCAAATATGGTACAGTTTTCACCCTTATGACTATATCTGATCTTTGCTTTCAGTTTTTTTCCATCCTCTATATGCTCACAAGCCATTAGGTTCAGGTGATCACAGGTAAGAGTGTCAGCAAACACATCTTCATTCTCCCCAATCACAACTTCACCTGTTTCCGGTCGCAGTTCGGTTACAAAAACAGGATGTCCCATCGCCAGATTCAAGCCTTTTCGCTGCCCAATCGTATAATGGATAATTCCTTTATGCTGTCCGATGACGGTTCCATCTTTTTTTATGAAGTTTCCGGGACCTGGGACCTTTAATGGCTCATTTTCTTCAATAAATGCTCCATAATCATGATCTGGAATAAAGCAAATCTCCTGACTGTCCGGTTTATGAGCTACCGGAATTCCTTGCTTGATAGCAATTTTTCTGATTTCATCTTTTCGATACGCACCAGCCGGCATCAGCGTATGAGCCAGCTGGTATTGGGTCAGATTATAAAGTGCATAGGTCTGATCTTTTTCCTGTGTCACTGAATTCCTGATTACATATCTTCCATTTGCAAGCTGCGTCACACGTGCATAATGTCCGGTCGCAATATAGTCTGCGCCTATTTCCATGCTTCTTTTCAAAAGAGATTCCCACTTTACATATCGATTACATGCGATGCAGGGATTTGGGGTTCTGCCATTTAGATATTCATCAATGAAATAGCGTATGACATGTTCATTAAACTCTTCCTTAAAATTCATCACATAATAAGGAATTCCCAGTACCTGCGCCACTCGTCTTGCATCATCCACTGCTGACAAGCCACAGCAGCCGCCCTCTTCTTCTATCTGTTGTGTCTTCTCGTCCTGCCAGATCTGCATGGTCACGCCAATCACATCATAGCCCTGCTCCAATAAAAGGTGGGCTGCAACCGACGAATCCACTCCGCCGGACATTCCTACTACGACTTTTTTTTTCACGTTTCTACTCCCGATTTATGATTTGAGTACTTCTATGTTCGATCACGTTTTTGCTTAGTATTCAACTTCTTCTTCGCCATCATGAATGTCTTTTTTAGGTTCCACAAGACCTTCGATGACAATGTCATGCTTCTTTGCATAATCCCAAAGAGCTGCATGAATGGCTTCTTCTGCCAGCAGCGAGCAGTGTACCTTGACCGGAGGTAGTCCGTCCAGCGCCTCCATGACTGCTTTATTGGTAACCTGCATCGCTTCTTTAATCGACTTTCCCTTTACAAGCTCAGTCGCCATAGAACTGGTCGCAACAGCAGCACCGCACCCAAATGTTTTAAATTTCACGTCCTGTATAATCTGATTTTCATCAATATCCAGATACATACGCATAATATCGCCGCATTTAGCGTTTCCAACTGTTCCTACTCCACTTGCATCCTCTATTTTTCCAACATTACGTGGATTTTGAAAATGTTCCATTACTTTTTCTGAGTACATATCACTGCCTCCAATTGTATTTATGATTGCCACTTAGGATTTTTTCAGAAAATCCTCATAAAGTGGTGACATTTTTCTAAGTTTCAGTACGATTTCCTTGATCTTTTCAACCACAAAGTCGAGTTCTTCTTTTGTCGTTTCTTCTGACAAAGTCAATCGAAGGGATCCATGTGCCATTTCGTGTTTCAAACCAATTGCCAGCAGTACATGAGATGGATCAAGGGATCCCGATGTGCATGCCGAACCGCTTGAACCACAGATGCCCACCATATCAAGCATAATCAACAAGGATTCGCCTTCGATAAATTCAAAGCTGAAATTTGCGTTATTAGGAAGACGTTGTTCACTGTGACCATTTAATCTGGTGTGCGGAATCTCCGAAAGCACACGATCAATCAGATCATTTCTGAGCTGCGTCTCTTTCTTTGCACGTTCTGACATCGTACTCGCATGGAGTTCAACTGCT
>JAAYYM010000272.1 GCA_012515365.1 Clostridia bacterium | reverse complement strand
CAAACTATGCTTTGAACATGTATCAAAAGGTAGGATATGTTATCTGTGCGGTGGGCTGAGTGATTTAATAGATGGAACAGTAGCAAGAGTTCTAAAACAGCAAAGTGAAACAGGTGCAAAACTTGATAGCATCGCAGATTTTGCTTTTGGCGCAGCACTTGCCTTTGTCTTTATTAAAAATGTTCATTTGCCTGTGTGGACGTGGGGCTGCATTGCGATCATTGTAATCATTCGATTGGTGGGCTATGGAATCGGTGCATATAAGTATCATACATTTTCTTCGTTACATACATATTTAAACAAGATAACGGGATTTCTTCTGTTTGTTTTTCCACTACTTTACATCATATCAGGTTTAAATATAACTTGTGCATGTTTGTGTATCATTGCATTTATATCAGCTGTTGAAGAAGTGATCATTACAATCAAAGCCAAAGAAATAGATCGCAATTGTAAAGGGCTTTTATATAGCATACTTTACGAGAAAGGTATCAATCATGACTGATTGTCCAACGGACGAAACTAATTTTTTAAGTGATGCAAACAATTTAGGTAATGCCAGCAGTTTAAGCGTTATCGATCATTCAAAAGATGTCGGAGATGTAAAATATCATACAAAGGAAGAGGCTTTAAAAGGGCTATTTGGATATGATTCATTTAGAACCGGTCAGGAGCCTGTGATTGAGAGCATTTTGTCGGGAAGAGATGCTTTTGCTGTAATGCCTACAGGTGCAGGAAAATCAGTTTGCTATCAGATACCTGCCATGCTTTTGCCAGGAATCACATTGGTCATTTCCCCTTTGATCTCTCTTATGCAGGATCAGGTGAAAGCTTTGAATGAAGCAGGGGTAGCCTCTGCGTTTATTAATAGTTCGCTAACAGAATCTTCATTTATGGAAACAATGAAAAAAGTAAGGCAAGGAGTCTATAAAATTATCTATGTTGCTCCGGAGAGGCTTGTTACTGACGGATTTTTAGATCTCGCAAGGGATTTGCAGATTTCTATGATAACGGTAGATGAGGCACATTGTATATCCCAATGGGGACAGGACTTTCGACCAAGCTACATGAAGATTGTCGACTTTATCAGAATGCTCCCACATAGACCAATCATCAGCGCATTTACTGCAACTGCTACAGAAAATGTAAGAGAAGATATTGTATGTACACTGGGACTCATGCATCCATTTTGTCTGGTGACAGGCTTTGACCGGGAAAATCTGTTCTTTCAGGTAGAGAAGGTAAAGAGTAAGGATCAGTACATTTTGAAGTATTTATCTGAGCATAAGGGCGATAGCGGAATTATATACTGCGCCACACGTAAGAACGTTGAAAATCTGTATACACTTTTAAAACATGCAGGGATATCTGTTGCAAAATACCATGCCGGTATGAGTGCAGCAGATAGAAAAAACATGCAGGATGATTTCGTGTTCGATTATATTAGCGTAGTAATTGCTACCAATGCATTTGGTATGGGAATTGACAAGTCTAATGTCAGATTCGTCATTCATTATAACATGCCTCAAAGCATGGAGAATTATTATCAAGAGGCCGGACGAGCCGGACGAGATGGGATTGCATCAAAATGTATCTTGCTTTTTTCACCACAGGATATCATGATCAACCGGTTTTTGCTGGAACATAAAGAGTTGTCTGATTTGGAGCCTGATGAGCAGGAAACAGTAAAAGAGCGAGATACAAAACGCTTGCAGCTCATGGAACGCTACTGTTATACGACGGAATGTTTACGCAATTATATTCTGAAATATTTTGGTGAAAATCCAGATCAACCATGTGGAGACTGTGGCAATTGCCTAAGGGAATTTGAGACGTTAGACATGACAGAGGAAGCAAAGCAAATTATAAACTGTGTATATGAGGCACGAGGAAGATTCGGGAAAAATATCGTGATTGATACTGTTGCAGGAGCGAAAACAGCAAGATTAAGTGAAGTGGGAACTGTTCATTATAAAACCTATGGAGTTTTAGCAAAGACAAATAGGGTGTTACTTAGACGGTTAGTAGAGCAGCTTGTTTTGGAAGGGTATTTATCGATCGGAGATTATCAGGTTGTAAAGCTTGGCAGAATAGAAAAACTTAAGGATGCAGATACGCGGATCTTGGTTAAAATAACTGATGAAGATAAACTTCCAGCTAAAACCATCAAGAAAAAGACAAAGGGGACAGAATCGCTTACGTCTGCCGGATATCAAGTGTTTGACAGACTTAGAGCACTCAGACTTGAAATTGCAAGAGAAGAAAGTATGCCACCTTATATTATTTTTAGTGATAAAACACTGATAGAAATGGCCTCAAGTCTGCCTGCTTCCGAAGAGGAATTATTAAATATATCCGGTGTAGGAAACCGCAAACTTCTAAAATATGGAGAAAGATTTTTAACAGTTATTAAAGAATGTAGATAGATACAGGTAATATTTTGTGTAAATTTCTGAAATTTGTTCTTAAGATTGTGAGTTACGCAATTGCCTGATATCATAGAAACAAAATGGAGGGATGACAATGATTGAGCTGCCGGAGAGCATAACGATTGTAAAACAGTTGAATGAAATGATAAAGGATAAGATGATCAGTGAAATACTGATTAATCATTCACCACATAGATTTGCGTTTTGTTCAGGGTCGCAGGAGGAATATGCGCAAATGTTAGAAGGCAAACGGATTACGGGGTGTGTATCACGTGCGGGAATCATTGAAATACAGGCTGAGGATGCGAAGCTTACATTAAATGACGGAGCATATCCTCGTTACTTTGAAGAAGAAAAAAGGCACCCAAAAAGCATCAGCTTCTGCTTACTTTTGACGACGATTCATGTATAACGGCATCGGTTCAGATGTATGGTGGAATTCATGCTTTTGTGGGAGAGAGCAGGGGAGATTTTTACTATGATGTAGCGGTCAAGAAGCCCAATCCATTAAGTGATGCATTTACTTATGAGTATTTTATGTCGATTAGGAATAACTGCAAAGAACAATTATCAGCCAAAGTGTTTCTGGCAACTGAACAGCGAATTCCGGGGCTTGGCAATGGTGTACTACAGGATATTTTATATCTTGCAGGGATTCATCCTAAAAAGCCGATTGGTACAATTAGTGAAGATGATTTTAAATTTCTGTATGATACCGTGAGAAAAGTTTTGTCCGAAATGACCGAGCAAGGTGGCAGAGAT
>JAAYYM010000271.1 GCA_012515365.1 Clostridia bacterium | reverse complement strand
GTGAGGTATCCTGCATGATCGGATCATTCACCTGACCCATAGTCTGATACTGCGTACAGAGCTGTTCTAACAGATCCAGATCTAGGGAAGCAATCTGATACACTTCGTCATGTTCGGTCCGTTCTTCTTTCGGAATATCACGGAACTCAAGTGACACCTCTACCTTTTCATCTTCGAATACGCCAAGGCAGATCATATTACAGTTAAAATAAGCGGGATACCACTCGTTGTCCGGTTCACCAATCGATGGAATCAAAACTGGGTTCCCATTAACTGTGATTCTGATATTTTTTTCATCCTTACTGATCGTATCGCCTGTAAAGTATAACACCTTACGGCCTTTTACCTCATAGGTTTCAAGCACATCACCACCATTTCCCTGTGATAAAAGCTCGATCAGATTTTGTTCCTTATCTTTAGCCAGAAGCTTATATACTTCATTTTGTGTTTCAAACCGTCCTTGTTCTGCAGCATCAAAGCTGAAAGGATCTGCATCCTTAAGTATCACACCAAATGGCATCACATAGCGATTTTTATAGAGCGTATAGGGTTTCTCTTTACCTTCACTCTTTACCAGTGTCTGGTCAACAGGCTCATAAAGCTCCTTCGGCAATGAAGAAAGTGTCAGAGTTTCTGTAATACCAAGCAATGCATCTGAAAATACGGTTCCACCGGCATCCAGCATTCTCATATATTGAATAGAATATCCCCAGTCTGCAGCACCATATTGAAAAAGTGGAGAAATAATATGCGTCCAATTACTAAGTGCCGACCGTTTCATAACAAATGGATAATTTGCATTTAAGTCTGTATCCGGATTTTTAATTCGATGAAATTTGGATGATTCAATCTGAAGTTCATCCACCAAAACGTTAGTGGTGTGAATATACTCACCACTCTGTTCTGCACCTTCTGCATATCCTGTTATAAACTGTGGCTTTCCAAGCAACAGCACGGAAAAGAAGATCAATTCCGAGAAGAGCAGGAATACCATCATAATTCCAGGCTTCCTAATCAAAAACAGATAAATTACAAACGTTGCTGCACAAACAGCAAAGGTAATATGAAAGGCTTGTCTGAGTGGCAATGCTCCTCTTGACTGATAATAGATGATTAATCCGCTTGTGATCAGAATACCCATAATAATTCCTAACGGAAGTTTCAGCTTTAGTTTCTGTCGATCCACTGATATAGGTAGGTCCTGCGCATAATAGCAAGCCGACGACAATACGAAAAAGCTGATAATGAATCCATTTCTGATCGGATATCCCACATAGGAACCAAAATGCATCAGGAGATTTGTACTTTCTAAGAAGAGCTCCAGACACAAAAAAATCATCATGATACCAATCAATAGTTCCCTTCTGGTAATCTGTTTTTTCCTTAGTTTCCTGAATATACTTGTAACGATCACAGCAAACGCAAGGGATAAACCAAGCAATGCCCACCATCTGGTCGTATAAGCGCCACGTACCTGCGACAAAATATTAAGATAGAAGTTTCCTTCCTTTACATTGTTACTAAAACGTGTCGAATTTAGGGTCTGGACAAGCTGCGGTATCACCACATATGCTGACAGTAAAAGCGCTGCAAAGCTTGATAGCATAAGTCGCCAAATCACAGCATTGCGTTCCTGTTTTTCCATCTCTTCCAAAAGAAGATACAAGCCAGTAAACAAAATGATGAAAATGACAATCATAGCCGTCTGATAGTAACTTCCCATAAAACAAAGTGCAAGACAAATCAGATACATCTTTGTCTTCTTCTCGTGTATCAGTCGGAGCAGACCATACATGACAAGTGGAAGAAGCACTGCGACATCAAGCCATTGATTGGTAATATAATACATCAGTGCAAACCCACAAAAACCATATCCGACTGAGAAAGTTAATTTCCATAAGTAATCTGCTTTCATCACCTTATTCAAATATATATACATCGTAAATGACATACATGCCATCTTAATCATAGTAAACAGCGATAATGCCTGCAGAATAGAATCTCGTGGAACAAAATAGAGTAAGAGATTGAAGATACTGATACTGCTACATCCGGATGTATTCATTGTCATATTGGTACCTAATGCACTATACCAGTCATAAAAGAGAGATTTAGTGCCGTGCAGAGCATCATATACATGATAATAAAAGGCCGCGATCTGCTGCCCCATATCATAATAGTCAATCGTTTTGCTGCCAAATGGAAAAACCCCTTCCACACATAAACTGATAGAAACCAATATCAGCGTAATAAGTGGTGGAAGTATATATTGTAATACTTGTCGTTTATGCTTGTTCAAAGTCCTACTCCTTCTAACGTGTTTCAAAAACGGATATCCAGTTTTGATCCATAGTCAGATCTGCATCTGTCAGTATTCCATTTTTATCATACATGGGATGTACCATGATTTCTGTCTGATACTTTACCTCAAACGCTGCCTGATCGATCGAAGGATCAGACATATAGCGTATATAATCAGCATAAGAACCAAAGTACCGACTGGCACACACTTGCATCCTTTGTAACTTTCCATTATAAAATTTTTTGTATATAACATTAAAGAAACGTTCCTTATGAAACAGATTTCTTCCTAATCTGACCGTGCGTATTTGATTCTGTTTAATTAACGGTATCAATGCCTTGAGGATCGGCAAATTAGTATGTACATGATGATGGGAATCCAAATGTCTGCATGTAAATCCATACTCTAAATATTTTTTTATTTGTGCTTCCAGCTCATCTCTAATCATTTGTACATCTGCCGGAGACATATACAAACGTTTCATCGTACTCTTATAAAATCCTGCATGAAAATATCCTGCATGATCACAGAATAGCTGATTTTGGGCTATTTTTTCTGTAAGAGGTTTCCCACTTGTCAGATTCAAATGCAGTCCTACATGGTCAAAAAACTGCTGCTCTTTAGCCAAACGAGCTGCCTCATCAGCAAATGGCATATTTACCATTAGTGTTGTTCTGTCGATGAGTTTTTTAGAAAAACACTCGCATATGGCTTGATTCACTTCACTGTTGATACCGAAATCATCTGCATTTATTATGATTGACATGCTATGCTTCCTTCTTTTTCTGATTTGATAAGATACGAATGGTTTTACAAGTCAGTGCATAGACTAAAAATGGAATAATCTGAAGCATGACTCTGTTTCCGGAATCTCCGATTCCACAACGCAGACCACCACCTCGTGCATAGCTGACAGCGATCGTAACCAAAATATATCCCCATACGATTAATTCTTCATACTCTATATCCGGTCTGTACTGCTTGCTCCATCCCGTTTTTTCTTCTAATAACAGCAAGAAAATAAAAGCCATAACAGCTAAGATAATGGCATATCCCCAGCCCTGCTGGTATAAGAAGTTTTCTGCAAATGCTTTAACTGCCATAATATAGTCTCTAGGTGCGATCATCAGTAAACACAGGTTTCCTACGCATAACGCAAGGAGTATCAGCTTCCTGATTCTTCTCAAGAAAATAAGACTCAGATTTTCCCGGAGTACGATCAGATATCCTGCAAGTGCGCTCATAAGCACAACTAAAAGCAACGCTTTGGGCCATGTGAGGAAACTGTACAAAGGATGTACGTCGAACCTTGCAAAGTATAAATAATAATACAGCCCAGGGATCAAAATCGTCGGCAGCATCAGATACGTTAGCAACTCATCTTTCTTATAATCAAGCGTTGAGATACATACGATCATAAAACAAGCTACGATTCCGCCTTCCATTCTAAGCATCGAAATCATTGAAACCAAAACAGATAAAATGATCAGACATTTTTTACCTTCCTTAGAAAGCTTGTGAGCCAGATACAGCAATATAAAACTATAAAACATCACATAAACATTTGCCAGTATCCATTTTGAAATCACTACAAACGGAGTAGCACTCACAAGAATAGCTGTACTGACGGCTGATGCCAGGTATGCCTTTTTTCCAAGCGGTCCCTTTGCCTGATCATAAACCGCTGTAGCAAATACCACTATGAAATCAATGGTAAAGAACATTTGTATCCCATAGGTCTGATCAAAGCCAAACATGGCTGCCAATGTACCGATCATAGTCGCTAAAGGTCCAACATCTGATAGAAACACATCATATGACGGCAGATACTGTCCGTTTTGTGTGATTACCTCTGGATAGTACATATAATAATACATCGTATCATTGGACACACTCACAGAAAACAATCCACTCACAGAAATGCAGGCAATCACACCAACGATCAAAAGACCGACTAGCTCCTGTTTTAACACTCCGATCACTATTTCCCTGCTAAACACAAGCCTTTCTTTATGTCTAAGCACAGCATATAAAACCACTTCAAAGCATACGATCAGCAATATGATCGTGAGCAGGCGAAAGGGTATTCCGATTGTCAGTAAAATGAAACTTCCAATGCACCAAAGTGCAAGTCCAATCGGAAATGCCAATAGGGTCCTGGTCAAACACTCAAGCCTGTCCCGATATGCATAAAGCGTAATCATGCCTAATAAATATAAGGATATGATAACTGCCACCTGACGAATATAGAAGCCCTGAGACAGCTGTGTCAGCATAGATTCCATTTGATCAATCTGCATTTACAGCCACCTCCCTGTTATAGTATGACTCATCCATGAGATATAAATTATTATTGAGATCCCATAAAGCTATTATTTTATCACAATCTGCGGCAATGTCATTCTGTAAGTAAACATACATAAGAGGAACCTCATTCCGATACACAAAGTCATACCAGAAATAACTTGCCTGCTCTACGTCCTCCTGATTAATCAAAAATACATAGCGAAGGAGATCATTTGTATAGCCAAGACAAGTCATCTTTGACTGTAGCAGCGCAACATCAACTTCCTCCTTTGGCATAATAGAATCATCTATAAAAAGGCCTTTTGAAAACTGCTCAAAGAACCTGCAGTAATCTCTGCCCATATAATAATTCATATCATAACCGACTGCATATTGTACCTCTGGATTTCCCTCTTCATAGTACTCATAAACAGGGTGAACATAATCTGTTCCTGTATAATGTACATAAACCTCTTTATCCTTTAAAAACAGTTGCAAAAAAGAATCGCAGTAAGCCTGTTCCTTTAAAAATTCAGGCATATATCTAGACTGCGTCAGACTTTGATACATTGGATAAATTGCAGGAAGTGATCTGACGTTATAAAGCAGATTTAGTACGATCATGGCACATCCAATGATAAATGGCAGAGTGCTCAAAGGCAGTCTGCGTTTTTTTTCATCCATTAAAATAAAAACAATTCCCGCTGCCATCAAAAATAGCAGACCGACTGCAAACAGCTTCGATATCTGTGTCAATAAAATCAGAAAGCAGATCCCTGCAACAAAAAGCAGAGTATATCTAAAATACGGTTTTTTCTGACGTCTGTTGATCTTCTCCATCATAGCTTCACTTGGAAATACAAAATCAATCTCCTGCTCGCCCATGTGCGCTTTTGTTATGACAGTCTTGTCAATCGGAAGATCCTGCCGCTTGAATGCATACTTTAACAAAGAAGACAGCAAATGAAGAAAAGACGGATAATCAATGGTTCTTCCGAGTCCTACATAATGTCTTCCTAAAAGCCTTGAGTAATATGGACGCTTTACCAGCTCCATTTTTTCTGACACCTCTGCCAGATTCCACGGAAGAGAAATCACCTGTCTGCCGATCAGAATGCTTCCTCCGGCTATCTTTTCATCATGCGCATCATAAAGCGCGCCTATCTCTGAAAAGTCCTGTTCCAGCATAAACTGATGGATGAGAGGTGATGTATGCTCAATGTGATCACTACATACATAGATATCTTCACTGGCAAAAAAGCTTCTTTCACCAAACACAAAATCCTTCATCAGATAATAAAAGCCCCTTGTTTTAGGAGCTTTTTGTCCCATAAAGTTCATCAAAACACTGTGGTTTGTAAAGACGAATTTTCCTGCCTTGACTGCCTGTATCAGATCAGTTTCATCATCACAGAATACAATAGATATATCTGATGCAAACATCTCTTCCGTTGATGTATATTCTTTATATCCTACACCAAGCTTATTCAATGTCTTTTTTAAAAAACTATTTCTATTTAAAACACCTACATTTTTCTGCATGATTTTCACTCCACTGTTACGTAGACATTTACGAAGTCAATTATAATATAGTTTTCTATGCAATGTCAATTTGTGCAAAACCCTTATATGCTCAATTGCAATTTAAGTTCCGGCATTGTATAATCCTTTTAACATAATCGCAATGCGGAGGACCTGTTCATGACGAAATTTAAAAAACTGGCAACTGTTTATCCCTATATTCTTTTGATCATAAGTGCATTCATACTTCTGATCAGGTGCAATTACAGCTTCTGCTGGTCTGATGAAACATTTTACTTTTCCACAACTTATCGCTTCTGGCAAGGAGACAGCATCTTTTTGCATGAGTGGTTTCCCACCCAGCTTTCTTCGGTTCTCCTGCTTCCGCTTTTTTCTCTCTATATGAAAATTGTTGGCTCATCAGCAGGAATTATTCTATACTTCAGAATATGTTATGTAATTTTTTCTTTTTTATGTAGTCTGATCATTTACCGAATTATCAAACACAGCTATCCTGTGTTTATTTCATTTGCATGTGCTTTCATGTATCTATTTTATGCACATTTAAATATTGCAACCATGTCCTATTATACATTGTCAGTCAGCTTTTTTGTCTTGGCAGCCTTTCTGGTCTTTCATTTCTATCAGACAAAGAAAAACCTTTATCTGATACTAGGCGGTATGAGTTTTGCATGCTCTGTTCTTGCTTTGCCTACATTGGCTGTCGCTTATTTCATCATTTTATTTCTGATTGCTTTACTACTGATTGCCGTTATTTTTCTGCCACTGAGCAATTCGATAAAAGAAATGATAAAAGCTGCACAGCTGCCTACCGTATGCTTATATACGTTTTATGGGATCTGTATTCCGGCACTCCTTTTTATGATATATCTGTTCTTAAACGTATCCCTTCAAAGTTTTATGAATGCCATCCCTTACGTATTGTCTGATGAGGAACATGTGACAAGTCTTACATATCCAATCCGTAAATTCTTTATCGGAATCAATGAAGTATATGGCTATGCCGCTTATCTGGGTTACATTTTGATTATCATTTCATTTGCTCTGGCCTTACTGGAACTGTTCAAAAGGGAAATTCCTCGTCGTCTGCGTACCATATTGATCAGTGTTGACCTTGTACTGTTTTTGATCTATGCCTTTTACAGTTTTGGTCATACCGGCTATATTCAGACCGCTTTATGCATGTTTGCCCTGCCGTTATTTGCACTTACCAAGAAGAAAAACTGGCATATGTTTTTCCTTCTTTTTGCAGGAGGCATGATATTTGCTCTCGTATTCAGTTATTCTTCAAACGGCTATCTCTACATTCTATCGTTAGGACACTCGATTGCAGCACTCGGCAGCATCCTGTTTATACATGATTATATCAACGAGCTGTTAACCGAAAAAACCGATGCACTGATTTCACAGCAGCTGATGGCTGCTTTATGTGCAGGCATATTGATTTACTCGTTAATCGTAACAGCTGCGCTGCGTATTACAAATGTTTACCGTGATGCCTCACTGTCGCAGCTTACCGAACAGATAAAACAAGGACCTGCTGCTGGTCTTTATACAACCCCCAAACATTTAGGCATGTATGAGGATGTATATCAGACCTTACTTTCATATTGTCAGGCAACTGAAGATCATCAATCATTATTTATCACCAAGTTGCTCCCATATGGGTATTTATGCTCTGATATGCAGTGTGGCGCACCTACTACATGGCGCACCAAATTCAATAGTAAAAGACTTGACGATTACTATCTGTTGAATCCAGAGCGCATCCCGGATGTGATCCTTGTTCTAGATCCAGAATACGGTTCTTATGATACTTGTGGGGATGTCGTAGCGGATCCTTCACCAAATGAAAACGAATTTGATGGTGGTATCCTATCTGATTTGACTACAAGGAAATATCAGAAAACGGATGTTCCATGTGGTGTTATTTATCAGAAGTCTTTAGACGACTAAGAAACGATTTAGCAAATGTCACAAGGTCAGACAGTACCTGTCTATTGATAAAACATATGATGCCAAGTAACAGAATTCCTGATAAAACTGATATGAGATCATCACCGATAAAGGTCGCATAGCCTGCATAGATACAATACAAGAGCAGAGAAATCACCGGTATCTTCATCTGATACCCGATCGCATAACATTTCTCTGAAAAATAAGTGCCAATTAAAAAATATACAATATAAGTAAGTGCGGTTGCGATCGCCGCACCTTTCCCACCAAGTACAGGAACCAACAGTGTATTTCCAAGCAGATTGCATATAATGGCAGCAATAGATGCATAATTAATATACTTGATTTTTCCAACAAATTTAATACCCTGACAAACCATTTCAAATAGAATACTGAGGATCGGCATCAATGAAAGAAATGGGATAATCGTCACAGCTTCCCGATAAGATTTTCCAAGAATCAATACAATCAGACTCCTAAATACCGTCAGACACACTGCAGCTGCAATACATAGAAACTGCACCTTTCTAAACACATCTTTAAAAAATGCCTTACTTGTTTCTTCATTCTCATTCTCATATTTTTCCATAGCCACCGGAGACCAGAAAGCAACAAATGTAATCTTGAACGTAAGAATAATCGTCATAATCTGCATCGCGGATGAATAAATTCCCACTTCGGTAAAATCGCAGAAGATCCTAATTGACCATTTATCCATTGATGTTAACAGCCACTCCATAAGCAGCATAGTAATAAAAGGAGTCCCGTATTGAAGAAGTTCTTTTTGTGAAACCTGATGTTCACGATTTCGTTCTTCAGATTTCAGATACCGCAAAATGTATCTGATTGTCACATAAAGAGTAACAATGCCAAGAGAAATCGTCATCGCATATAAAACTACTCTAAAATCATTTCCCATGAAAAATGCAAACAAAATCAGACAGGAAACATTTAGCACCTTTGAAACAATATTTAAGTTTGAATACAGTTTTCCATTCTGTTCCATTCTGATATTCAAAAACATAAATCTCTCTATGACAGAAATCATCGTATAGCTGATGACTAATAACGTGACATCCATTCCACTTTTTTCAAACATGAGTTCATTAAAAAAATCTGAACAGAAAAAATAGGCTGCCGACAGAAAGGTAACAATCAGGATCGGAAGCCTGATGCAAAGATTCAGAAGTTTGTATTGATTGACTTCTTTTTTATAAAAATATCTGATATATGCCTGATCTAAGCCTAAAATAGCAAAAATATAAATGATAGAAACTACAGATGTAAAGATCGATGTCCTTCCGTATTCCTCTGTATCCAATACACGTGTTACTAATGGCAGCGAAATAAATCCCAACAGAAGAACTACAAAATTTCCATAAAAATATTCGATAAAACTCTTAAAAAGATTATTTTTCTTTTCTTTCATTCTTCTTACTTTCCTCGATTCTATCAATTAAAAACGGAGGTCTGTTTCGTGTCGCATCCAAAGTTCTCCACAGATACTCACCTAGTATACCAAGCATCAGGACAATCGTTCCTGTTGAAAACAGAATCAGGCACATCAAGGATGCCCAGCCTTCTATTGGTGTTCCTACGATAAAATATTCAAGGAATATCTCTATGATCCATAAAAATGAAACTATGGCACAGATAACACCAATACCTGACATAAATCTGATTGGAAAATAAGAGAAGCTCATCATCGAATCAAGTACCAGTTTGAACTTCTTTGAAAATGTCCATCTGGATTCACCGATTTCACGATCCTTGCGATGGAAATAAATTTTATCTGTCTGAAAGCCTACCCAAAGCACTTGCAGTGTCAATGCAGAATTTTTTTCATCTAACATCATAAGAACTTCGATCACCTGACGATCCAGAAGGTAACAGTCAAATCCGCCGACTGGCATTGATTTCTCTATACATTTTCTGACAAGTGCATAATAGCAGTTGGCAAAGAATTTCTTGATCTTTGAGTCATCTCTCTCTGCACGCACCGCCAAAACAACTTTATTACCCTTTTTCCAGCTTTCGTACATATCAACGATCAACTCCGAATCTTCCTGCAGATCCGCCTGTTTAGTCACTGCACAGTCACCTGTGCACTCTGTCAAACCAGCCAGAATAGCTGAATGTTCGCCAAAATTTCTAGACAGCTTGACACACTTGACATTCTCATCAAGCATGCGTATTTCGTTCATGATCTCCCATGAGTTATCTCCTGAGCCGTCATCTACAAATACGATTTCATACTCACCCAATTTGTCTAATATTTTTGCCTTCATATCTTCATATAACAACATTAAAGTGTCTGAATTATAGTATACAGGTATAATAATAGATATTTTACTCATGTATCTCTCCTTTGCGCTTCCATTTATTTCCCTAAAATGCATTGATTGCGTCGATGACATACTCCTGCTCTTCATTTGTCATTCCGTTATACATCGGAATGGATAATACTTCTTTTGCATACTGTTCTGTAATAGGCAAAGCACCCTCTTTAAAACCTAAGTACTGGTATGCCTCAGCCAAATGTGGAGGGATCGGATAATGTATGATGGTTCCGATTTCTTTCTCCTTCAGATACTCGATCAATTTTGTCCTCTCTTTAGAACGAATGACATATTGGTGAAAAATATGTGTCGCTCCCTCTGCGATCCCTGGAAGTTCAATTTTGTCATTCTTAAGACCCTGATCATAGATCTTTGCAATCTTTTGTTTTTCTTTCATCAGTTCATCTGCATGCTTCAGTCTGACACGCAGTAAACCTGCCTGTATCTCATCAAGTCTTGAGTTGGTACCTACTACTTTGTTATAGTAACGTTTTTCGCTTCCGTAATTTCTATAAATCCTGACATCTTCTGCAATCTTAGGATCATCTGTTACAATTGCTCCGCCATCTCCAAAAGCACCGATATTCTTAGATGGATAAAATGAAAAGCATCCAATGTCTCCAAAGGTACCCGTCATTTTGCCCTGAAAAGCTGCCCCATGAGACTGCGCGCAGTCCTCTACCAATCTCAGATTATATTTTTTGCATAAAGCTACAACATCGTCCATTTTAGAAGCCTGTCCATATAAATGAACAACTAAAATTGCCTTCGTCTTGTCTGTGATTTTTTCTTCAATTTTACTCGTATCAATATTAAAATACTCATTTGGCTCAACAAAAACAGGGGTTGCACCATTCATAGTAATACCCATAACACTGGCAATATAAGTATTCCCCTGTACGATAACTTCGTCACCTTTTCCAATGCCTAAAATACGGAAGGCAATCCACAATGCATCTAATCCACTTGCAAGACCGACACAATATTTTGATCCTGTATATGCAGCATATTCCTCTTCAAAAGAGCATACCTCTTTTCCAAGAACATACCATCCTGAACGAAGAACATCTAATGCTTTTTGTTCAAATTCTTCCTGATATTTAAAAAATCCTCTGTCGAGTCTGTTTGGCTGTATATTCATAATGCTGATTCTCCCTTCAGAATTTGTGCATAAAGCATTTCATGATTATTTAAGCAGCTTGATTGTGTATAATGATCATGAAATCTTTGATAGAAAAATTCTTTTTCTTCCTGTAACAATTCTCTATCACTCCAAAACTGCTTTACACGGTTAATACAAGTATCTACCGTTTCCTTTGTATATAAATCTTCTTCTTTTCCGATTACTTCCGGCAATCCCCCGACCCTTGTCGATATTACAGCACATTTCCTGCTCATTGCCTCTATCGCTGCTTTTCCAAATGATTCAAATACGGAAGTCATCATAAACACATCTACCAGATAATAATAATCTGCTATTTCCTGTTGTGATAAATCCTGCAAATAGATAAAATTATCCTCTCCAACACTCGCAGTAATCGCCCTTTTAAGATCAGCAGCAATTGCTTCATCCTGCGCTTCATAGACAGACAGTACCAAAGCAATCTTCATCGT
Source organism: Clostridia bacterium (assembly GCA_012515365.1). The sequence goes on along the minus strand of JAAYYM010000271.1, from coordinate 823 downwards.
AATACCACTTTTCTGAAGCATTGGTACCAGTTCCTTTACAAATGGCCAATCCTTTTCTTCGGAAATTCTTCCGGCAAATCCAATGACAAAATCGTTTTCTGTCAGTCCTGCTTTCTTTCGCATCTCGCATCTCTTTTCATGATCATATTCATCAAAAGAACTGCTGATTGTATTGGGGATGACATGAATATTCGAAATATTGGAGTTCTTTACCCATAAATCTTTGTTAGTCTGAGTTGTACAAATCATTGCTGCCGCATGCTTTAAGGTGGCCTTAATACATGTCATAGAATGAATGCGGTAGCCAAAATAAAGACTTCTGTCTGTATAAACAAAGGGAATCTTCTTAAAAATTCCAAAGATGCGCAACATACCATATGTGATCAGTGATTCTGACATCTGAACATGAATCAGATCCGGTTGTTCTTCTTTTATAATCCGATAAAAGGATCCTATTCTGCTAAAAAAATTAGTAATTCTCTTTAATTTGTTTTTTTCTCGATTTTCATCACTTTGATAAGGTACGATTCTAAACGAATCCTCTTTGACTTCAGGATGCAGCAGATTTGGACATGCAACTACAATCTCGTACATTTCATGACTAAGCCCTTCACATAAGGTGCGCGTAGACATCTGCGCACCACCGGGCAGATCGATTGGATATTCCATCAGATATAAAATCTTTTTTTTCATCTTGGTATTCCTTCCGGCTTGTCTGTTACCTGTTAAACATCTATTTCTTAAACCATCCGTTTTTTAGTAACGTTGCTTTACTGCACGGACCTTTAGTAATGTCTGTATCCTGATGTTCCATCAGTCTCAT
>JAAYYM010000002.1 GCA_012515365.1 Clostridia bacterium | reverse complement strand
CACTGTGCAAGCGCCGATTCTTCTTCGGTTAGATTTCCTGATGGCTGACAGATATCGTATGCATTTCGCATACGCTTCACAGTTTTAAGGAAATATGTCTTAAAGGAAACCTTGTTTGTTTTCCTTTTGCCCTCAATGTTCAGTTCCTGAGTAGAAAGGAAAACATACTCAGCTGCTTTTGCAAGCAAACGGTAGCGTTCAAACGGATTAGCTTCCGGATTCATAAACGGAGCTAGATCGTAGTTTTTGAAAAGGTCACGCAATACCGCTAGATGCTCATGGAAGATAGAAGTAGCCTGCTCAATATCATCGACAGTAGGAGCGACAGAGGTATTTCCGCCGTATACTTTCAAAGCCTGGCGCATATTATCTCTGATACCAATATAATCGATAATCAAGCCGAAATCTTTTCCGGCATACCTTCTGTTCACTCTGCTAATTGTCTGTATCAGTTGATGCTTCTGCAACGGTTTGTCGTTATACATATATGTAAGACATGGAACATCAAACCCAGTAATCCACATATCGACTACGATAACTATACACAGATTAGATTTTTCTGCTTTGAAGGCACCGTCAAGTTCCTCGGAACGTTTATCATTTTTAGTTCCGCCAAGATAGTCATACATTTCCTTGGGATCGTTCTTTCCTACGCTGGCAACCATCGAGATAAATGGTACTTCGCGCAGTTCTTTCATTTCCTCTGGTGTTACACGCATTCCTTCCGGTGTTTTTCTTTCAACAAACCACTCAGGATATTTATCCTTGAATACCATCAGCAAATCGTATGCTATTTCTCGTTTTGAGCATACAATCATTGCTTTTTGAATTCTATCCGGATCAAGCCAGAAGGATATACTCACTGTTAAGTGACTTATATATACGAGATTTTGATGAATCCGTTCCTGATAATTCCATTTCATCACCTCAATCAAGTAATCCATAATAAGATAAACAATCGACTGGCAGCGGAAGAACCCAGATGGCTACACTCATAACATCATCAACCTTGTCAGAGACAGAGAATCTGGTAACCGTCATGTGGGCAAATGAGCAGTTTGATTCGATTCATCCGGATACTTTCTTTGAGCCTGTGTAAATGATAACCATAAAGGAGGCAGATAAAATGCCCAGACACAAGCAATCCGATCCTCAATCCGTCAAATCCCAAGTAATCCGCCTCCGTGTAACACAGGCAGAGGCTCAGCTCTTCAAAGCAAACGCTGCCGAAGCTGGTTGTAAGTCAATCAGCGAGTACATTCGGATGAAGTGTATCGGCGAGGACAGCGACGGTGTGGACATCGCTGCAACAGCTACCGAACACCCTACAAGTGTGGAAAAGGAACAAGCAAAGAAATAACCACACCTCTATCTTGATATCTTGACAGATGTCGCTTTTTCTGATATACTGTAGATATGAAATAAACACTGGCTACAACAAGCCCCTTGGAATCTGCTGAAACTGCGATGTAGCTGGTTCTGGGGGCTTTGTGTGTAACTAACATATTACATAGTAAATGTTATAGGAGTAATGTATGAGCAATTTAGGTTTACTTAGAAGCTATTTTATTGCTGCGACTGCGGAAAGCGAAAACAGTTTTTTGGATGAGGTCTTTGTCACTTCTGGTGATTTTTATAATATAGTAGAGCCGATATCAGGTACTATGCGTATCCTTGTGGGAAGTAAAGGTAGCGGTAAAAGTGCTTTATTGGAAAGACTGTTAAAACGTGCACAAGACACTAATGTCCCTATTATTCGATTAACTCCTGCAAATCTCGATGATTTAAGCTTTGAGGAAAGTATATCACCAGCCAAGATTATTAGTATAGTTAAGGACTCTGTTATTAAACACATGGCCATTGAATATGGAAAACGTATGAAAGGCTTTATTTCAGAACAGGATGATGTGTTATTCAAAGAGGCAGAACATAATGGTCAAGCTCAAAAAACACTGATT
>JAAYYM010000036.1 GCA_012515365.1 Clostridia bacterium | reverse complement strand
GGTATCACAGTCACTTGTTTTTCTAAACAATGCTTTACCACTTCTGGATTCAATCCCGGACTTACAATAAATTTTGCACCTGCCTCAATGGCTTGATCTGCCTGTTCCTTTGTTAGGATTGTTCCTGCTCCGACAAGCATCTCTTTGCATTCTTCTGTCATCTTTTGAATAGCAGATTTTGCTGCTTTGGTCCGAAATGTCACTTCTGCTACCGGTAAACCGCCTCTGCACAATGCCTTAGCCAAGGGGACTGCATCCTTTTCATCATCAATGACTATGACTGGGACAATTCCTATTGTTTGGATTTTGGATAAAATGTTGTTCATATGAATATTCCTTTCGCTTGAGTAGATGTTAAATTATTTTTGGGGGTGGTTGAAAACTTTCATGGGGGTAGAATGCAAAAACGTTCGTCGAAAGCGTTTTGACTCCTCTCTGTTTTTGTATTCTACCCCCATGAAAGTTTCTTCTAGGTTGTGAGGGGGGTGTTTTGTCATGTTATGTGTTGTATTTTATTGTTCCGTATTGTGGAACTCTATTTCGTATTGCGGACTGTTTGTTTTTTATTATACTCTTATTCGTTTTTCTGTCAAGTTGCATTCGTTTTATTTTACTCTTATAATAGGGAGAGAGTTTTGATATGAAATGATGGTGATGGATGGAGGATGTGATATGCAGACTGAGGTTGATAAAAAGAATCCGATACAGGTGGCAGATCGTATATTTGCAGTTATTGAATTATTGGCCGCCAATAAGGAGATGGGCTTGCTTGATATTAGTAAAAGCCTTACATTAAATAAATCCACGACCCATCGGATCCTGGATTCTTTAATTTGTATGGGGTATGTCTCACAAAACATACAGACGTCGAAATACCGGCTTACCTATAAGATTTGTGCAATCGGTAATGAGGTTCTGCAAAACGTGGATATTATTTCTGTTGTCCATCCATTTCTTGTTACGCTTATGGAGAAAACAGGGGAAATTGTGCATCTGGTCCAGCGTAATCATATGCATGCCATATACATTGATAAAGTCGAATCTACGAGTAACACAGTTCGTCTTGTTTCCCAAATTGGCAAACAGATTCCTCTTTACTGCTCTGGTGTCGGCAAAGCATTGTTGGCACAAATGAATGATGAAGAAGTCTTGAAAATTTTCGCTGAAAGTGAAATCAAGGCATACACAGCCAATACCATAACCGATGAAAAACGCCTGATCAGTGAACTAAATAAAATAAGAAAAAACGGATATGCTTTAGATGCAGAGGAAAATGAAATCGGAGTTTCCTGCATTGCATCCAGTTTTCGTGCTTTCGATGAAAATGACCGCTATGCATTCAGCATTTCTGCACCAACCGCACGCATGACTAAGGAACGCATACTACAGCTGCAGCAATACGTCATGGCTACAAAAAGAGAAATAGAAACCGCCTCATTCTGTTTCTGATGACAGCTTCTTAGCCGCATCAGCCTTATCCTCGTCAATTTCCTGCTCCATGGATTTTGCAATATTGTCTGTTGTGATTGCTTCCATGATCTTATTAATGTCTTCCGGTGAAAAAAGATCCAGCATTTTAGAAATATCACCAATATTATCTCGGTTAAAGCTAAATGCATATCCATTTGAAAGCTTTCCAACATGAATAATATCTTCTCCCGGTGACATATCTCCAACTGTCATTACGCTGTGTTCAAAGTCAAACGAAATCGGAATACCATGATAGATCGCCATTCCTGTTTTACCGTCTCCATTTTTCTTAGCACTTGCTTCCACCTGCATAAATGATTTCATGATATCCTGCTCACGTTTAGTCTGCATCTGCTCATATTTTTGCGGATCATTGACACGTGCATCTTCTAACGCATTCTTGTACTCTTGATCCTTAAGCACCTTATATTGCAAAGACATCGTATCCTCAAATGAAAACGAATCCGATTTGGTTTGCGCAGTTCTCTGTGCAGTAAGATTACTTCCCACAGATTGATTTTGATAGAGAAAACTGTAATAAGTTTGATTAAGTTTTGATTCTGAAATATTCATAAGAAAACCCTCCATTTATATAATCGGATGTTGTTGATAAAATGTTTATATATGGTGAGGGGGATTTTGAAAGGTTTTTGGGTGTTGGGGCGATTTTGTAACTCTATACAAAAACGTTCGTCGAAAGCGTTTTGACTCCTCTCTGTTTTTGTATAGAGTTACAAAATCTCATCTACACTGTGGAGGGCCTAATATTTACATATGGATTTTAAAAAGTTGAAAGATTTGAAGAGATGCCTCAAAAAAAGTCAAACTGCCCGGAAAACAAAAATTGATTTACAAACAATAATTTGCGCTCCTAGATTTCGTGAAATCCACTCCTTACAAAGACTTACAATCGAAGCAGCGCTTCAATTGTTTAGTCTGCGTTAGGAGTTAGTTCACAAAATCGTTGCAAATGTTTGTAAATCAATTTTTTGTTTTCCGGGCAAATCCCACAATCCCCATTGGCATCTCACCACCACTAACACCCTTTAAAATCTATC
>JAAYYM010000270.1 GCA_012515365.1 Clostridia bacterium | reverse complement strand
TCTTTTGGAAGTTCCCAATTGTGGTCTTTGTTTGCTTTCAACCAGTCACGTGCGAACTGTTTATCGAAGGAAGGCTGTGAGTGACCTGATTCGTAGCCTTTTGCAGGCCAGAAGCGAGAGCTGTCTGGAGTAAGCATTTCGTCACCGATCACGATTTCGCCTTTTTCATTTAAACCGAATTCAAATTTTGTATCTGCAATAATAATGCCACGTTTTAATGCATAATCGGCACATTTTTTGTAAAGAGCAATTGTATAGTCACGAAGCTTTGTGGCATATTCCAGACCTTTACCGGGAAATTCTTTTTCAAGATGTTCAATGCTCTGCTCAAAAGAGATATTTTCGTCATGATCACCGATTTCAGCTTTAGTAGAAGGCGTATAGATTGGTTCAGGCAGTTTGTCAGACTCTTTAAGTCCTTCAGGTAGCTTAATGCCGCATACCATACCGTCTTTTTGATAGCTTGCCCAACCGCTGCCGGTGATATATCCGCGAACGATACATTCAACAGGAAGCATCGTCAGCTTTTTGCACATCATGCTGTTTCCATCAAATTTAGGCTGACGGAAAAATTCCGGCATGTCGTTCACATCAGTAGAAATCATGTGATTAGGAAGGATGTCTGCAGTCAGGTCAAACCAGAATTTAGACATTTGTGTCAAAACAGTTCCCTTTTTTGAAATTACATTTTTAAGAATCACATCAAAACAACTGATTCTGTCCGTAGCAACCATGATCAGGCTGTCACCGTTATCATAAATTTCACGTACTTTACCTTCTTTAAAAGGCTTCATTTCGGTTGAACTCATTTGGATACCTCTCATTCTTATCTTTTTCGGGCAATAAACCCCATATCAATTATCTAGTGTAACAACAAATAGAATAGAATATTTAGCGAGGAAAATCAATCCTTTTCTTCATATTGGTACGAATATTTTGTTGATAGAACAGATATGTTAGGAAAAACCTGAGAGCTATCAAGCAAGTGAAAAGTGAGAAGCAGAAGACAAGCAGGCGTGCGACAACCTTTAAATCAATTGTAGAAATGAGGAAATTCTGTTAATATGGTAATATGAAGCAACAAGATTTTGGGGAGGTCAGATATGGATGCATATTATGATGATGCAGCAGGACAGAAAATCACTGCAGAAATAAGTATCGCAAACGAGATGCAGCAGGCACTCGATGAGATGCAGTTTGCAGTCTATTTTCAACCTAAATACAATCTTTCAACGGAATATCCATGCGGTGCAGAGGCACTGGTACGATGGGAACATCCAACAAAAGGTTTGATTCTGCCCGGACAATTCATCTCGGTTTTTGAGAAAAATGGATTTATTACCAAGCTTGACTATTATGTATGGGAGCAGACTTGCTGTATGTTGCGAGACTGGACGTATGCTGGGTTTGAACCATATCCTGTTTCCGTTAATCTCTCCAGAATCAGTTGGTGTCATCCACAATTGGTTGACATCATGACCAGCCTCATACGAAGCTACGACATTTTGCCCTCACTTTTGGAATTAGAAATTACAGAAAGTACCTATATGAGTAATCCCAAAATGATGGAAAAAACAATTGAAGCTTTGCAAAAGGCTGGATTTACTATATTGATGGATGATTTTAGAAGTGACCATTCTTCCTTAGCTACGTTGGAAAGAATCAAGATAGACGCATTAAAGATTGATACGAAATTTCTTTCATTGGATGGAGAAGCCGGGCACAGTAAGATCATCCTGAACAGCATAATAGAAATGGCAAAAAGGCTTGCTGTGAAGGTTGTGATAGAGGGCGTTGAGACAAAAGGTCAGCTTGATTTTGTGAAAGAGATTGGTGTGGACTGTGCACAAGGCTTTTATTTTGCAAAACCGATGCCTCTTAATGAATATGAACAAAATTATGTT
>JAAYYM010000269.1 GCA_012515365.1 Clostridia bacterium | reverse complement strand
CCATAAACATATCTTTCTGCTTGAATCAAAGTAGAGATCGAGATATAGCGAATGTTTCGTCTCTATCATGTTATTCACTGTTTTGGTGGCATGAAGAACTGTTGCGTGATCTCTACCTCCGTGCATATCTCCTATTGTTGCAAGAGAGTGAACGGTATATTTCTTCGACAATGCCATAGAGATTTGCCTGGCAGTGTTTGTCTCTCCCTTTCTCGCATTTAACTCATAAGATCCTCTCAGTAGGTCTTCAATCGGTACAGAAGATACTTCTGAGACGATCTTTTGTATTACTGGTATTGGTACACTTATTTCCATTGTAAAAGGTTTGAGTGAAAAATAAATTGTTGTCATAAATTATGCTCTTTCAAGAATTCGTCAATTAGTTTGTATTTGAATTTGAATTGACGATCGATAGCTTTTACGTCAGTTAAGGTTGCTCTAACAGGCATAAATGTTGATACAAACAACGCATTTGCAGGTTTAGGTTTTTCTTTATTTGTAGGCATAGGAATAATCTTTTGGACATATATGCCATGTTTCTGATAAACCCACTTCTGATCTATTGAGAAGCGCCTGTATGCATCATTCTGATTAAATGTTCCCTTTACATCTACTACTGAAAAAAAAGATCTCCGATTTTCACTCCAGTTCACTAGGAACGGGTAGTCTTTCGGAGATCTTCCAGGAATGGCTGAGTCAGAATAGAATATTCCTGTAAGCCTTTCATTCCAGTATATGATCCAGTCTGCTTGATAGTCATGACCAGATAATAGATGAGCAAATTCCTCCTTAACTTTTGTTTTGAGTTCTTTTTTGTAAGGCTTCTGAACCGGATCAGAGAGAATAAACGGTTTTGGATGATATTTACTTAGGTTAACTAATCCTCTCCGTTCCAGTTCGTAAAGCCATAGGCTAAAGTACCACTCTTCTTTCGAGTCAAACGATTCAAATTCATTCATAAGTCCCAGATTGGACTACGAAGATAAATAGAGATGTTCAGAAATCCAAGGAAATTATCAAACAATTACTTTAAAAACATAATCAATCATTGAATGCTCCATGATTATGTAGTAATTACCTTTATGCCATACTTTTTTCGTTGATGATTCCCATGGATTATAGAAGTCGAGTGCGAGATCATTATAGATTTCAGGATATTGAATTTTAAGCATTTTAAGAAGTCTGGGATAAGAAAATCTTACTCCGTCTTTCTCTGCTATCTTTGCAATAGATCTTTCGATGCAAGTGCCGATAAACTCAATTTCCGTGATATCTCGGTTTCTCAGAGGAACTCTTTTACTTTGTTCCAATAGATTTCTGTCATTGGTCCTGATCCGTTCCATTTCTTTGCTATTGTTTCATAATCTTTTCCATATGCACGGGCAAAATATAAGAAGATCTCAAATGATTTATTGTAATCATAAAGATCGTTTAGCTTTATGTTTTGTCCGGTAAGCTTATTGTAATCATCCAGCTTGCATTGTCTTATCTGAAATGCTCCTGTTGCCCCTTCAGATTCATTGTAAGCGAATATATCATAAGAGGTGCTGTCTATCCCGGACTCAACCATGTTAATCGCATATACAAGGTCTGAGTATGCTATTATTGGAGTTGATTCAGAAATATAAATAACGTAATGATCGCTATTATGAACAATAAGTGGATACATAAAAATCATGAATATCAATATGGCTTTCTTCATCTGGTTCTATTTGGTTCATACTCTATTGTCAACGTTCCATTAACAACACTAAGATCAGTTTTTGAATAATCATAGTATTGCTTGACTGATGACAAGAAGAATCTTCCCGGGGAGGATGAATTCTTGAGGTTGTTGAAGACATTTGAGGGAACGTCAAGATATCTGTATACTTGCCTGTTTACAAACTCAACGTACATTGTTTCTGATTCCTGTGAGTATCCCACTGAAAGTATCTGAGAGGATTCTACTCTGTGCATTTGTATTCTTTCCATTGATTAGTTATTAATTCGTTCATCTCTTTCGGCATCGCTACGACTTTCCATCTCATCGATATAGTCGTTTTCGTCATCATCGGCAGTCCTGGCAATACTGCCCATATGCATGCATTCGTCACATCCCTTCCCATTACAGAAAGGACATTCTTTTACGCCAAAATCGGGCATCCCATCGCCTTGACGAGATACACGATTGCGTAATTCCACATAGATTCTACCAATATGTCCCATTTTAGTTTATTGGGAAAGAAAATAAATTCCGTGAACCTATGTATGTATTTCCCAGCGAGGTCTTGTATTGCTGCTCAGTGAAACAGAGAATGTTGGTGGCCGACCTGATCCGTTTCCATCATGTGGACCGTGAAAGATAATTCCACCATTACCAATGCATGACTTATTTTTCATTCTCTCCCAGTAAAATGATCTTGGAGCGAAATCCTTCATCATGGTTGTCTCAGCATCAAAGTCCTCATCAACTTTTCTTAT
>JAAYYM010000268.1 GCA_012515365.1 Clostridia bacterium | reverse complement strand
GCTTCCCTGTTAAAATTCCACTGTCCTAATTCTCCATTGATTATAGCTCTTGTCGGTCCGAATACATTCAGATTTAAATATGGCGAATATAATTTGTGTAGATTTTCCACATCGACGTCCTTATAGAAAAAGACAATAACAAATAATCGGTTGTTTTGACGCATGCAATTTAAAATGACTTCATTAATGTGTCTGTCTGAAAATGAATATCCTGACACTACAAATAGGAGTTCGCCGCTTAAAAGATAATCTCGCATTCTGTCAAAGTACGCAATGAAAGGCTGCTTGCGAGAAGTGTCATATTTGTCTTTTGAGGGATAAATGACGAGTTCGTTTTTAATTTCTTCAACATTCAGAATATTTCCAATTCTTATGATTCGATAAGACATCGTTGTTTCGGAGTATCTCCAAAACCAATTTAAAGAGCCATGAATTTTCCAGAGACGTATCCAATTCTTGGTCAAATCACCATGCTGTGCCTGATGATCAACACTTTCTTGCCAAAAAAAAGGCTCATAAGAGCCAACAAAACCATCAAAATATGGTATTTCACTAGCCTCCAGAGCCTTTTCTATTATGAGATCATAATTTGTAGTAAATACTTCCTTTGTAAAGTCGCGATTCAACAGATTGTACCAAGCAAAGAATCGTTTTGTTGGAGCTAAAGAAGCTACTACCTCTTTTGCATTGATAATTTTATAGATCGACTTGCATATCTCAACATCAACTGCTGTCGCATCTTTTCCAGTTACACCTAGGTATTGCTTATCATCGCTCTCTTTTGTCAATTCGCGAATACGCCTTACTTGATTGAGAATGTCCTCTATATTAACGTCACGTTCTGGAATCATCGACTTCATGTCCTTCTTAATAATTCCGAATGCCTCAGCTGGCTTGCCTTTAAGGGCTGCCTCAACCTCGTTTGTTAACCGCGATATATCTGGAATGCCCAAAGCGCAAGATGTGCCTGCTCCAAAGAAAAAGCCTATGTTCTTCGAATAGGATAAATGGCTTTTAAGCTCTCGAATTTCTCGCAATACATCTATTTCTATCATTTTATCCTCCTTTGTATTTGAAGCAGGATTATAATAACAATTTGTATTCACTAATCATTGAAATGAATTTGGAAATGTCAAGAACTATTTCTATTCTGTAAATCATGTAATCTCGGCGCTGATGAGAATGGCCGTACACGGCGCCGGAAATGCTGTCAAGGATCGGCACATGTCCTTTCGGCTGGTTATGTTCCTGACCTTCCCCCTAAACCGGTTCTGTATATAGTAAAAGTAAATATTGACGAATGTACCTGATCTGAAAGTGGAGGCTAACCATGTGGCTCTAAACCAAACTGGGGTTCTTCTCTATCGTTCACAAGCCCCCTTGCAAGAATGACCTGCTCGTCAGGATTAGATGCAGGGTGGTTCTGGAATCACTGTCCAAGAAGCTCTCCCGGATGAGCGACTTCAATGGAGAGATTATCTAATCCAAGAACTCAGATCATCTTAGCTCTTCCTCAAAGTATTAATTAGCTCGTCCAGCCTGTTGCGATGCTTTGACAAAAGGGCTCTCATGTTAGGGTTCTTGATGAGCGCTTCCACGTCATCCCGCCTGCAAGCCTGATACTCAGACATTATCCAGATAAATTCCATAACGTAGTCGG
>JAAYYM010000267.1 GCA_012515365.1 Clostridia bacterium | reverse complement strand
GGGAAGCGATCAATGACTTCTTTTATGGTGCTCATGGTGTGTTCCGGTCTATAATTTTTTATTTTTATACGTTAATGATTTTTTCATTGGTCACATTCGTTAGCAAATCTAAAAAGGAGAGGTGGATTTCACTGTAGTTATCATCTTGAGTTGGTAAAATTAGATGACATTCAACCGTTTTATCGAAATAATTAAATGCCATAAATAATTCGTTGTGTTCATTTTAATCGTGGTCAAACCTCTTTGACTGGAAAAGAGATCGCTCGTTGTAATGCAGATCCGAGCGATTTTTTACGAAATAATGGGTATGAATCACTATTCAAAAACCATCGTAAGAGTATATTTCACCATGCGGTGAGTTACATGAAAGGGTTGATCACCCTTCCCCGTGGATTGAACATGAGTAAAATATCTCAAAATGTAATCGTAAGTGGAAACTCTCGTGATTTAAGTTATTTTATCACTTCGTCCCCCTGGTCATCAGAACATGTCATGAAATTAACTCGTTCTCATGTGATTCGTCTCCTAGGTCCTGGAGGAGCAGTAATTTTTGATGAAACCGGTCAGCAAAAGTATGGTCCTGATTCTGTTGGAACATCATTGCAATATCTTGGAAAATTCCAATATCTTGGAAAAACCGGACATACCCGTACTGCATAAGTGGGAGTTTTTGCCTCATATTGTGTGGATAATCTCGCAACATTAATCGACTATCGGTTGTTTATCCCAAAATCCTGGATTAAGGATCATGAAAAAAGTATGAATGCAAAAATCCCTTTGGAATCCAAAGAACATAAAACCAAACTCGAATTGGCGTTGGATATGTTAGATCCCTTCATTTCGGAGAAAACTCCTATCGGATATGTTCAAGTGGATGGTTTGTATGGAAATGATTCAAAATTCATTTCTGGGTTGTATGAACGGAATGTTTCCTTTATCTGTGGTATTCCCAGTGGCACTCTTGTATACATTACCTTGCCATAGCCGATTCTCCCGGAGCGACAGGGTTAACGAGGGAGGTTCCCAACAAAACAGAAAATTTTGAATACCTCCCCCGTGTCTGTTAAATGGCTTGCAGAGATTCAAAAAACCTGGGAACCAGTATTTGTAAGATTCACAGACAGAGAGATAAAATCCGTTGATTGTGCAGTATTGACGGTTTGGCGTCGTCAGGATGGTAATCACGTAAATATTCCTGTGAGGTTGATTATGATTCGCGATCCTGAAATAGGGGCGATTCGGTTTGCATTTTCAAATATTATGGATGCAGATGCGAGTGTAATAGCGAAAATGCAAGCGAATCGTTATTGGATAGAACGAAATTTTGAAGATGCAAAAGGCTTATGTGATTTGGATAGTTTTAGAGGGAGAAACTGGAATTCATGGCATCATCATGTTGCATTGGTTGCTGTAGCACTGCTCTTCCTTTTGCTGACTCAGTTGAATTTCATGAAAAAGAGGATAATTCTCTCGTTGGATCAAATTGTATCGATTTTCAAACTCAAAAATCCATTACGCAAACTTTCTGCTGATGAATTGGCTGACTCAATAAATTATGTAAACGAATTTAGAGCAAAAATGTGGGTTGGAAGAATGAAAAAGTGCCTCAAACAGAAATATGAAAATGACACATTATGGATAACACGTTTGATAGAAACAAAATCTGACAGTTATCCGATTTGAATTGGTCACATGAAACCATCGTGTTATACCGTAAGGTATCGATTTTTGTACATATTTCTT
>JAAYYM010000266.1 GCA_012515365.1 Clostridia bacterium | reverse complement strand
TGTTGCTCTGCTGATGATTCTCTGGTATCTTTTGGTTACAAATAAAGAATCAAAAAATGTACAAACAACACATCAAATCCATTTTCCGGAATTGCTGCGTTATGGAATCCCCTTTATTCTAATGCTTCTTGTAAACTGGGCAATGACCTCTACCGATAAAGTTATGATTAAATACTTTGGTGATTACAGCGAAGTTGGTATTTATTCTGCTGCACTTTCCATTGTGAGCATTTTAATCAATGTAAAAATTGCATTTGCTACTTTCTGGGTTCCTGTTGCCTTAGAGAAATACGAAAAAGAAGATGACAAAACCTGCCATGCCTTTTTCAGAAATATCTTTTCTAAGGTTCAGTTGCTCTGCTTTTTTGCAGTAATCATGCTTATTTTATTCAGAAAAATCATCATTCTCTTTTTGGGCAGCAGCTACAGAGAAGCTATCATTGTACTTCCATGTCTCGCCATCATGCCAGCCTTTGATATTATGTTCGAAATCACCAGTCAGGGACTGAATTTCAAACAGCAGGTACGTTACTATAATATCTCCTCTGTGATTGTTCTATTTGGAAATATTATCGGTAATCTGATACTAATTCCAAGGTACAACATACTGGGAGCAGCAATTGCAACCGGTTTTTCCTATATTATCTACTTCGTTTCCGGGACATTATTTTCGCAAAAATGTTATAAAGTCCCTTACAATTTCAAAAGCACATATGTATACATTCCGTTACTGTTTATCTACGCAATCATTTCATCTTTTACTCAAAACAGTATCATCAATATTAGTGGCGGTTTGTTCTGTATTCTTGTCATGTTTATCTTAGATTTTCGTCATATACGTGACATGTGGCAAGGACTAATCAATATTTCTAAAAATATGTTGCATAAAACAGATTCAACAAAGGAGCAGAAATAATGAATCATCATATTGGCATTTTGGAGAAAAATAAATACTTGGCATCTGTTTTAGAACAATGTAATTTTGTATACGAAACCTTTTCTTCTGCCGAGACCTTGTATGCCTCAGACCTTCCTGTTGTGTTCTGTGACGAACCATGCGAAGCAGATACAGATTGTTTTCTATTCACCAATCATCAAAGTCTCGCTGCTGCAAAACATATTACAAATACTGAACAATCAGGATTTTACTTTGCAATGGAGGACGTTGAATTTGGAACGCGTAGTTTTCTGATTGATATTCCCTGTTTTCAGTATCCTATAACCCTAGACTCTTCTGACTCTTTACGTGGTACTGTATTTGATCGTCAGAACAGCCCGCTCCAAAATACCGGCATTCTGTTTTCCGAACAGCTGATTTCTCTTCCTTTCATTCTATGCAATTTAAATTTAGGTGAACAACTTTCAAGAAGACCTTACTATTCAAAAACTGCACAAAAGCATTTTGTGGAAATTGGACCTGCTGTTGATTTTGCAGCTCTTCGACGCCTTCTCTTTTCTCTGATACAATATGCCTACCTGCAGCTTAAGCTGCCAATTCCCCTTGAAGAGACAACATCCCTGCTTACTGCCAAAAAATACTTTAGCGTCCGTATTGATGCAGACGGATGTACCAAGAAAAGTACAGAAGTTTGTCAACAGATTGCTGTAGCCACCGGCTGTTCTTTTACATGGTTTCTTGACATGGAGGAATGGAAAAAACATAGACATCTGATCGCATCACTCGTAGCAGCCAATCAGGATATACAACTACACTGCTATCATCATATGACCTACTTTTCGAAGAAAACCAATCTGCTGAATCTACAGCGAGGACTTAAGTACCTCAAACGCAATCGTATTAATCCTATTGGTGTCGTTTCTCCTTTTGGATTCTATACACCGGGATTTGCCGATGCAATTTCAGACTTGAATATGTCTTACTCCTCAGAATTTGCCTATAATGTAGATGACAAACCCTCCTATACAGATAATCATATTCTGCAACTGCCTATTCATTGCGGTTCAATTGGCACCTTGCAAAAGTATGGCTTTACTGATACGGAAATCTTTGCAGATTTTGAAGCTGCTGTCAGAGAAGCTGCAGAAGATGGCAGAGTTGGCATCATTTATGATCATCCGGTGGGAAGAATGGAAAAATATCCATCGGAATTCATTGCTTTAATTAACAAATTGAAATCAGACGGATTTGAATATTTGAACTATACAGAATATGCACAATTGTGGAAAGAAAAAAGAAGCATCTTTAATGCTTCTTTGGAAATGAATCGTGTTCAGAATCTTTCTATTGAAGATATTGCCTTCGTATATCCAAACGAAAGTATCATGAAAATTGCTTATGAGGACACAATTATTCAACTGCGCGAAGCAGCACAAACACCGCTTCAATATTATCTGTTTGCAATAAAAAGAAAAATCGCCTACCTATTGGGTATTAGGTAGTTTTAGTATATCGTGATATACTTCTATGTGTCTCTCGAGATATACCTGTCTCGTATATAGGTTTAGATATCTTTGGTAGAAATAATCTTTGTCTTTATTTAATTCCGCTATATCTTGATATAGTTTTTCAATTCTTAATACACCTTTTCCGTACTCTTCTTTTGTATATAAATTCTCTTCCTTATGAACCACTTCTGTCAGTCCACCAACACTGGTGGAAACCACTGCACATTTACGACTCATGGCTTCAACTGCAGTTTTTCCGAAGGATTCAAACATCGAACTCATGACAAATACATCTACTAAATAATAGAAATCAGCTATCTCTTGCTGCGATAAATCCTGTTTATAAATCAAATTCTCTTCTCCGATTATCGCTTTAATTGTCTTCTTCAAATCTTCAACAATCGCTATGTCTTTCTCTTCATAGACTGATATGACCAT
>JAAYYM010000265.1 GCA_012515365.1 Clostridia bacterium | reverse complement strand
TTGGCGGTTATCCATCAGGTGTGACTCCTACGAATTATTATGCGCTTTTGAATCATCTTCCAGGGTTCATTTCGGCCTATCAGTTCTATCACATGTTTGGAGCAGGATGCTTGATTGCTGCACTTCTATGTCTGGTACAGGCACAGAAATTCTTCTCCATAAAGCCAATTCTTTTTTTAGGAAAAATCTCATTTGCAGTCTACTTATTTAATCTGCCACTGATCTTCTCATTATCCTCTGCACTTCTTGTGTGGATATATCAAAAACAGCTGCCAGTCAATTATTCCATTTGCTCAGCAGCCATTTTTGTAATTACTTCAATTTGTTTAATTGTGATTTCCCGGTTATTTAACCGTTATGTTGAAACATTCTGCAATCATCTAATTGCTAAACTGCTTTCATTTATTGCTCCGGCATAAGGATTGCTGCCACGATATATGCGATCACTCCGCCTCCGGTACATGCAAATGCCACCATTAACAGTCTGACTATCGTCGCATCCATTCTTAAATACTCTGCAAATCCTCCGCAGACTCCACAGATCATTCTGTCAGTCTGTGATTTTTTTAGTTTTTTAACTTCGTCCTGCATATCAATCACCTATCCTTTCAATCTATAAACGCTATATTGATTCCACCCATTGCACACTCTACTCTAAAATCACGATCTGCATCATGATAAATAACCCGATCAGATGCCAGTCCGCCAAAATCCTGTTTTCCAATAGAAACATTTCCCATTGCAGCTGATAAATGATAGTTAAAATATTCCTCAGCCTCTGTTAAGCGGATATCAGCTCTTCCCATTGCACATTTCACAGATGTATCATCGGTAACAGAACCTTCATAATAGAAATTTCCCATTCCGATATCACATTGCATTTCTCCAACTTTCCCATCTTCGATACTGAGACTGCCTGCTCCTACTCTTCCGTTAAAATAGTCTGTTTCGACATGATCTATGACCATATTGCCTGCTCCAAGTTCAATGTCGATCTCTTCTGCATTGATCTGCTTAATGTATGCTTCTCCTGCACCCATAGATACGTCATAATTTGTTAATATGATATCTTTTGGAAGCTCAATGTTCAGTTTTCTTCCGTCTGAGCATTCCCCTGGCTTTTTATCTGCGTATATATATAGAATATCATCCTCTAGATAACAATGAAGGCTTGGTATATTCGTTTCACTGATGTGTACCATATCGTCATTGGAATGGTCAACTGTTAATGATCCTGCTGCCATCCTTACACAGATTTCAGATATTTCACTTTTGTCTACTGCATTTTCATAATCATCGATCAGATATTCATCATCTATTACCGGATAATGTCTGACCTGACCTGAATAGTCCAGATATCCAAAGTTATCAAAATGTGTAGGATCCAGCGTCCATGATAGTTTTCCGCTATTACCCAGCTTGATCACCTGTTCGAATCCACCAAGTACACCACCTGATATCAGACATACCAATCCAATTCCAAACATAATGGCAAAAACGATCAATGTATTTCTTATAAATTTATTCATGCTGCACACTCCTTCTTATTAAAAATTGATCTCCACAGGGAAGAAAGTCCATTGCATATTGCCGGTAAGAGCTTTCCACAAATCAAAACTGTCAGTATCATAAATAAAAGAGCTAATCCAAAAAGCAGTAAGCCTGCACCAATTAATACCAATCCTGCAAATGGTGTTGTAAACAGATTTGCAATGCCTATGATGAATACTGCAATTCCGGCAATAGCCAATGCAAATGCTGTCACTGCGAAGCTGATAATCAAAGAGAAGATCGTAGCAAAAATACTGATAATTAAGACAAATGCTGACGCTGCAAGCGGAATTCCTACCGGAATAGCTAACAGGCAGATGATGATGATCAATGCGATTTTTCCGCCGTCCATATCATTGCTTCTCTTCTGGTTCTGTGTCTGATTTTGATTCTGGTTTCCTGTATCTCCGTTAGTTTGTTCATTTCTATGTATAGCTGGTTGAAAACCTGATCCCATATCCTTTGCTGCACTTTTGTAACCGTTTTCTGTAAATTCACCTTTGTTCGCATTTTTGGCATCAAGCTCGGCCAGGATATTCTTTGCTACTTCTTCCGGCGTTCCTATTTCATCTAACACACTGCTTTCATTTTCCGGA
>JAAYYM010000264.1 GCA_012515365.1 Clostridia bacterium | reverse complement strand
TGTTGTTACACGATCCCAGTCAATTAATGTATGATACCCACAGATAATGCCTTCCTCTTCCATCTGAGCCAAACTCTCTGCTACAGCTATTTCATCCTCACCTAACAGAATTGCCAGTTCCTTAATATCAATCCTGCTGTTCTTTTCAATAAATGCCAATATTTTTTCTCGCATAATTTTCGCTCCTATCATATTATGATTCAAATAATTGATAAATTTCGTCTTGCTTTGCGGGTTCCAAAAATCTTCGATCTTCTCCATTATATACGATTCTGTCATTTCCATCTACTACTTTTCCAATGATTGCCGATGATATTCCCTCTTTTTCCAGTTCTCTCACTAGTCCGTTTCCGTCATCAGCCGCAATTAACATCGATCCTCCAGACAGTAATTCGTATGGATTAAGACCATAAAACTCGCATAATTCTATTGTCTCCTGCTTAACAGGGATTTTTTTCAAATCTATTTCTAGTCCGACGCCACCTGCCTCTGCAAATTCCCAAAGAGCACCGAAAATACCTCCCTCGGAAACACTGTACATGGCTGTAACGCCAGACTTTCCGGCGGTGGCCGCCTCAGGCGCCAGATTGATCTGTTCTCTGTATTTTTTTGCAGTCTGAATAAACGAAAAAGAATATCTGGATAATAATTCTTTTTCAAACTTCTCAGCGATCATAAAGGTTCCCTCTATCCCGATCCACTTAGTAAGAATGAGGTCATTACCTGGTTTGATCTGTGTAGACAAGATCAATTGATCCTTTTTGTTTTTTCCGATACCAGTTACAGTTATGATCGGTTTTAAAACATGAACAGACACCTTCGTATCTATCCCCATTATCTGAGTATGTAAAAAAGCACAGACTTCCTCCATCTGTGCTATCATTTGTTTCAAATTTTTTTCTGTCACTGCTTCAGGTATAATCAAGTGAATCAATATACCGACCATAGAAGCACCAGACGTCACAACGTCATTCACAGCCGTATAAACTGCCATATCCTCATATCCCGGAAAATAGTCAGTTCTGCTGCTTTGTGACAACACAAATACATCGTCTTGCTCAGAATCTATAATTGAGTACTGTAATCCATGATTCTGATCAAATAAGACGGTATCATTCTTTGTTTTTAGCTGTTTTACTACTGATCTATGATAGATATTCTCACGTAATTTTCCTGTTTTCATGCAAAAGCCTTCCTGCTGTTTATTCTACAGGTACATCCACTGTTCCTGCCACTGCTGCCGCTGCTGCTGCATTGAGTGATGCAATAACACCCTTACAATAATCGATACTGCTTGTTGCGATTGCCGCCTGCATTGCTGCTGAAATATTCGGATCCGCCGCTGCTGTTCCTACTGTAGCAGTACGTGGCGCCATGGTATAAACACTCTTGTTCATTTTTGTACGCTCTGTTTCCACGCCATCTACCTTAACGACCTTCCACAATTCACCAACATATCCTGTATGCGCTGACTGTACATCGATAAATCCAACCGGCTGTCCGGGGTCAGCAATGATACGTTCACCCTCTGGCTCTGTCCTGCTGATCTCAATGCTTTCAAACGTAACCTCTCTGTTTGCTGGACGTGTCTCTACTCCATATACATTAAATGTTATCTTTTTATCTTCACTTGTATATCCTTCAATATAAATTGGATACTTCTGATTATTTTTAAATCTGAAATTCTTCGAAGTTCCTGAAATAGCTGCATCTGATGATAAGTTTACATAAGTCACTATCATGGAATGATTATATCGTTCCGTTACTTCAAGCTCTGATCTAATCACCGCATTATAAAGTGTAGATGTCACCTGACAGATACCTCCGCCAAGACTCTCGACAACAAGACCATTCAAATAAGATCCTGCCATATAATAACCGTTTTCTTCTGTAAACGGATTAACTGCATCATACGCGGAGAATTCATCACCCGGATAAAGTACAATTCCATTGATCAGACGCACACCGTTTCTGACATTCCCTGATCTTGCTGTTCCAGAAGTCTTAAAACTGGTGGTATAAGTTCCAAGCAGATCCTTTACCATCGTAAGCTCTTCTGTCTTACCCTTTGGCTGAACAACATCGACTACCAAATCAATCGTTTTATTTTGTTTATCCCAGTTTTCCTCTATCGCTTTTTTAATAGCAAGCGTCGACAGATTTCTATTGACTCTGTATCCTGTCTGCCCATTGACTACATGAAATCCTGCTTCATCTTTTGTAATCGTGGCATTGACCGGTTCGACATTAACTAACTCTGCTTCCTCTGCCACAACTGCAGATACCTTCTCATCACTCAAAACCGTAATAACCGGATATATTTTATTGGAATGCTCCAGATCTTTAAGCTCTTTATATCTCTTAATTATATTACCACTTTTTCCAAGTCCAATTGCTTCATTCAGTAATTCTTTATTTGACCATGATAAGCCCAGATCCCCTGCTGTAACAGTCCTTGTTTTTCCATCAGCAGAAACCATTGTGATCTGTGCTGATTTTAAGGAATCGACATATTGCTCAATCGCTGCCTGTGCCTCCTGATAAGACAAAGAAGACAGATCTACGCTGTCAGCAAACACACCCTTATTGATGGTTCCTTTCGGAATCTCATCTGTAACAATAGACGGGATCGTACCATCCTGTTTTTGATCCTGATCAACCTCTATTCTGGTATCCGTAGCCGTAGCAGCGCCACCCGTAACGTTAATGGAAACGTTTGCGTAAGCCGCATAAGAAAAAGCAACACTCATTGTTAGCGTTGCTAATATACAGGATGCAATTTTCAGGATATTTTTGATCATATATCAATACTCCTTGCTAAATACCTTTGGTTTCACTGAATCTATAGTCACTATAACATTCTGTTCCATATAAATTCAAGGTACATATCCACCAATATGTTTGACAAAATCATTTGGTTTATGATACAAAATAAATAAGTGTAGGAATTACCATTGCCAGAACAAGGATAATAATGATCACAGACGAGATAATTCTTTTTGTTTTACTACTATTGAAATTCACACTTTTCACCTCTTTCATCATAATCTGAAAGGACGCATTTCTCATATGAAATACCCCATTTTTTTATGTTTTGTAATAATCAGCATTTTTACCTATATTGCTGCAAAGAAAAAGTACGATGACGGAATGGCTTCTTTTTGGGAAAAGGAACAACAGGCAAATAAAACCAGAAAAAAACCACTTGATTCACTTGACTATATATCAATTCCTATTGATAAACTTCCTATTGACAAGAATACCACAGATCAATATTTATTGGAATACCAAGAATTAATTAATGATCTTTCCGTACAAAAAATAGTCAATCTGACCGGAATTACAAATACAGATTTAAAACTCCAATACGGCGCTGCTAATCTGAACACGCTCATGGAATACGATCAGAATTTTACGCTTCTGGCCAGAACACTCAGCAAATGGGGCGAATACTATTTTACGAAAGAGCAGTATGACAAAGCAAAAAATATTTTAGAATATGCAGTAACCATCAGATCAGACGTCAAAGGAACCTATTGTATGCTTGCAGAAATTTACTGTAAAGAATTTCATCCTGAAAAAATCGATGACCTGCTGTCTGTTGTAGAAACACTCAATACCATAATGAAAAACGCAATCATTCTGGACTTAAATAAAATCAAAAATACCTAACGCATTCTTCCATACTTTAAAAAAATCTGGTCAATCCTTCTAGAGGCCTCATTTTTAGTAAGCTGATCAATATCAATATCCATTTCCAAATGATGATATTCCATAACTGCTCTTAACCTGTCTTTTTGGAACTTCGTGGCAGGACTTTCTTTTTTCACTTGATAATTCAATATCTTTGGCTGAAACAATGCCTGGTTTTCCTGAAAAAACAGTTCCTGCAGCTTTTGGAAAAGGAAATGCGTCGCCCTTGCATCCTCAAATGCACGATGAGCTTCCTGTCTAATTTGATAATATCTGCACAAATCACTGAGTCTTCTGCTCGGCATATCCGGAAGCAAAGTCCTTGAAATCCTTAAAGTATCAATTGCCTTCGTTTCCTTTTTAGCTGTAGGAATCCCTGCATTCACCGCACATCTTTTGCAAAAAGAATAATCAAATAAAATACCGTGTCCAAGCAGGATATCATCCTCCATAAACTCATATAGTTCCTTAATTGCAGTCAAAGGGGATTTTGCATCAGTCAGCATTTCATCCCGGATCCCTGTCAGCTCGATGATTTTTGGATCAAGATGTCTGCCCGGATCTACAAATGTGACATATGTGTCAGATATTTCCCCCGAAACAACTTTTGCAGCACCTATCTCGATTATCTTATCCGTTTTAGGATTAAGACCTGTTGTCTCCAAATCTAAAGCAACATACGTATCAATCATTCTATTTCCTTCTTTTCATTTTGAATTCCCCATAATAATCTCTAAGCCTGCACGCATCACACTTAGGACTTCTTGCCTCACATATATCTCTTCCAAATGCAATTACCTGAATGTTATATAAAATCCAATGATCCTTTGGCAGTTTCTTCATCAAATCATATTCAATCTGCTCCGGTTCTTCCTCTTTGGTCAGACCAAGCCGCCTGGAAATCCTTTTTACATGTGTATCCACAACAATACTGGGAATGTGATATATATTACCCCTGATGACATTAGCTGTTTTTCTCCCTACTCCTGCCAATGTGATCAAATCATCCAGCTCACTCGGTATTTCATCATGATATATTTCATGTAGTCTCTTACAACAGCTTATGATGTTTTTTGCTTTACTATGATAAAAGCCTATTGAATGAATATCCTGCTCCAGCTCCTCAAGGTCGGCCTGTGCAAAATCACGGATGCTGGGATATTTTTTAAATAAATCCTTTGTTACGATATTGACACGCTTATCTGTACACTGTGCGCTTAAAATAGTTGCAATCAGTAATTGCCATGCTTCCTCATAATACAGGTAGCACTTATATTCTGTTGAATATTGCTCATCCAGTATCTTTAAAATTTCCTCTGTTCTCTTGGCTGCCATGTTCACATCACCTTTCTTATCCTGATGCAATCCTCTCGTTCATCATTCCGGAAATGGAAATACTGTAGTTCTCGCATCATTAGTAATGGGATCTCTATACGAATAATCAAATAAAATTACTTTCTTTTGAATAGGCAAGTATTCTAAATGCGTCATTTTTGATAATGAAATGTTCTCTTTTTGATATAAACTCCTCTTATCATTCTTATAGGAATCCTGATTTTCTAGAAAAGAAGGTCTGCTTTTCAAATTTTCTCTTAAATACAGATCCATTGCCATAGCTTCCTTGACAACTCCCAGATCAAGCTCTAGATATTCTTTTACAAATTCAAGCAATACATGATATCTTTGGATTCTGGATGGCTGCATGATATCATAACCCTTTTTTCTGTAAAACTCACTCAACTTGAAGTATAGCATATATGGCGACTCAAATTCATCCACCAGAATATTCAAAATATTCTTAAACTGATTACTGTTATAATACACCTCCACCATTTCTTCAATGGCTTTTAGCCTTTGCAAATCCTCATAAGTAAGCCAGTTTGTATAAAGAACTTCATAAGGAGGTATGTGACTGTAAACCAATCCATAGGACAAGGCACGCTCATGCATGGGCGATCCTTTAAGTACTTTTAAAAATCCTAGCTGCAGCTGCTCACTTCGTAATTCATAAACCTGATTAAAAGAATGAATAAAAGATTCATAATCTTCCTTTGGAAGACCTGCGATCAAATCTAAATGCAAGTGCAGATTTCTGTTTTTCTGTAGCTGACCTACAACGTTTTTCAATACTGAATAATCCATTTTTCTGTCAATCTCAGTAATGGTATTCGGATTTGTCGTCTGTACACCTATTTCAAGCTGAACCAAACCTTTACGCATATTCTGCAAGATACTTATTTCTTCTTCATTTAAAATATCTGCAGCAATCTCAAAATGAAAATTCGTGATCCCATTATCATGTTCACTGATATACTTCCAGATCTCAATTGCATGCTGATGGTTACAGTTAAATGTACGATCAACAAATTTAACTTGCTTTACCTGATGATCCAAAAAGAACTGTAATTCTTGTTTACATAAATCTATCGAACGAAAACGTACACTGCGGTCAATGGAAGATAAGCAATAGCTACAGGAATAAGGACATCCTCTACTTGATTCATAATAAATAATGCGATGCTGATACTTCTCTAAATGATCATACGGAAAAGGCAGACTGTCCATAGGAAGCAAGGCTCTTGCTGCAGTGGTGCCCTCTCTCGTAATAATTCCCTTTACTTCCTGCAAAGAGGTTCCGTTCAGGTATGCCTTCGTCAATTCTAAAAAGGTCGCTTCACCTTCTCCACTCATGATCACATCAACAGGGTAATTTTTTAGTAAATCTTCCGATTGATAGGATACTTCCGGACCTCCAAGCCACCGTTTTGTGTCCGGCATCAGTTTCTCTGACAGCAAAATTAGGTCCTTAATACACTGTATATTCCAGATATAGCATGAAAAAGCAATGACATCCGCCTTCTGATTGTATAAATCCGCAATAATCGCTTCGATTCTCTGATTAATTGTATACTCTACGATTTCGATTTCAATGTCATTTTGTTCCTTCAAAGCCTGCCATGCATACTCTCTGATACTGTATACAGCCAGATTTGCATGAATGT
>JAAYYM010000263.1 GCA_012515365.1 Clostridia bacterium | reverse complement strand
CTCCTTCACTTTGAGAATGACGGTCTTCTGTTTGTTGTTCTTATCACCTTCCAATAGGTCAATATTCATCGCCATAAGGTTGTCAAGAATGAAGACCTTGATGCCTGCATTGTACATCACCTCCATATCGGCAAGCAATTGTTCCCATTGGTTTCCGTACTCCGTGTTGTAGATAAATAAGAGGTTGTCAAGCCATTTGTCTATTTGGTCGCCAATATTTTGCGGAACAAAGAACTTTCCGTCACCAAACTGTGACACACGAAGATTATTCTTTCCTGCTGCAACCATCTGAATCCACGCTTTCAGAATCGGTTCGGGCAACTCTCCCGACCACAATGCCGAAGGAACACCTTGGTTGGCAATGTTTAGGATAAGCGTATTCAGGAATGATGACTTACCTGAGGCATTTCCGCCAGACAAAACCGTCACCTCTCCGTAGTGCAGTTTAACAATGCTTCTATCAAGTTCCACAACGCCAGTCTTTACTCCATCAATCTTCGAGAGGTCAACTTTCTTGATGGATGACATCGTAAGCCATTTCTTTCCCAATTCTGGAATCTCGCCTTTGATTTCGTACTTGGGCTTTTGTGGCGTATATTGACGATGTGCGTATTGTTGAGGTTGATTGTGTTGTCCTTGCAGATTTTCGTAGTCGTATGCGTGAGGCTCAAAATGCGATCTGAACGCTCTCCAATCATATTGAGAACAAGAATTATGAAAACACTTAAAGGCGACACTTCCATTAGGCAGCTCAAATAAAGCACTATCTGGAGCCTTGTGCTGGGAATCAAACGGACACTCTTCAAGGATGTATTTTGTTCCACCTCCAGAAATGGGGATTTCTTTTGCAATCCTTATGTCGTACTTTTCGATAAAATCTCGTAGGTTAAATTGTTCGTTTGATATTCCATTGAATTGCCTACGTTGTGCTTGCTCAACCTTGATAGCGTATTTTGCGTTGAATACATCTATTTTTTCACGGTTCATGCGCACGATTTCCTTT
Source organism: Clostridia bacterium (assembly GCA_012515365.1). The sequence continues at coordinate 3,141 of JAAYYM010000263.1, read as the reverse complement.
GGTGTAGATAGTATCTTAGCAAGCCTATGTGGTCTTTCTGCTGAATTTCTGCCTTTACAACCAATACTTCCAGAAAGACGTAAAATGCGATTAGAGTCAATCAACGCCCTATCTATTTTGACATCTTCGTCAGTGAATTTGTTTGATAGCACTTCAAGAAAAGCCTTTATTGTATCTTCGCTTGCTTGGTCGTTATCCATGTCAATAGGATAAAGCAAATGGTAGCCAGACGAACTATCGCAAACTACTGGCATACTAAAGCCATTATCACGAAGAAAGGCATAAACTTCTTGTGCTTTCTTGTGAGCCTTTTCTTTTTCATTATCTGTAGAAGCAACTCCAGATGGTCTTTCGCAATCCACATCAACTGCAAGCCACCAACGATGCTCGATGTCCGTTTTACTTGTAGCCGTGCCTTTCACTTGCTTAAAGCAATTAAATTGTTCACGACTTGCACACGCTTTCTTAACCTCGTTGATTGTATAGTATGTATTGCAATCACCAAAGCGTTCAAGTTCCTTTATAGCAACTTCTACATCGTAAAAATAGCCAGACCATGTTCTATCACCCAATATGCGTATTTCAAATAGTTCACCGTCGCGTTTGAACACGCTGTGCCATTTCCTTATTTCGTTAGCATCCATAATTTAGACCTCCTTGTATTTCCATACAAACCCTTTGTGTTGTTTATAAATTCCTTTGCAGCACAAATTTATACTACCATGATGAAAGCCGTGTCTTTCGGCTTCCTTACTGCTTGCCCACTCTTTTATCACTTTACCATCTAAATCCAATTGTAACACTCTTTTACTTATAAGAGGATTATTCAGTAAAGAGTTTCTTATTTTCTTTTTTGTTTGACAAGAAAGATTATTACCTAAATGTATTTGTCTTTGCAATTCTCCAAACCCAATCGGCATTTTCTTGCCTAACTTTGCTTCCCTTTGATGTTTGATGGTTATAGGATTTGTACTATTCTCGTGTGCTGACACAATACGAAGGTTTGTTGCCATATTATCGTTCCTTATCGTGTTTATATGGTCAACTTGGCAGTCGTCGAACCACAATCCACATATTTCTGGAAACGCTCTTGCGACAAGTCTATGAACATAATGCGTTCTTTTCTTCAAAGAAACGCAAACGTATTTGTTTTTTGTGATTGTTGTATTGAGAATGTGATGCGGGATTACCTTAGTTCCTCCATTTGGCATTAAATAACTATGTTCTTTCATCATAATTCTACCATAAGACGATACCATGTAATCACCTTCCCATCCAAATACGTCTTTCCAAATTTCTTGTTCCATTGTTTTATCTACTTACAAATAATTGACGCAATATTCTTTCCACATTCCTCACAGAAAATCCTATTCCTATCGTGATTAATCTTTCAGCCACTCCTTAAACTCCGAACTCCAATGGATGTATCCTCTTCCATTGTTGAGCATTATTCTTGCCCCATCGGGTCTATTCTCTTTCGTATATCCGTCGTAGATATCATTCCAGAACATCCCTGTGAATATGTAGCAATTATGAATCTCGTTCCAACGCAGTTCGATAGAGGTCATCGGTGTGTATGCTGACTCTAATGTTTCTCCATTCATTACACTCTGAAAGATTGATTTATTTTGAGTGTGTACATTACCCTCAACAAGTTTGGTAAACCATCCTTTTGTGTTAGCCATCCACCAATCAAAATCTGGTTTCCAATCCTTATGTTCTCTCGTTGGGTTGTATAACCAATTATCAGCGTATGGTATTGTTGATAATAAACGCATCAATTGTTCAAGCGTGAGAGAATGTTCTTCCATTAGACGTTTCATCGCACCCTTTCTTTTGGTTGTTAGTTTTTTTACCTCACCAAGACGTTTTCCGTTATATTTATTCCAACAATCAACTATCGCTTGAAAATCAATTTTCTTTGAAGAATTCTTTATACCATAGCATATCTCACCAAGACGTTTTTCGTTATATTTATGCCAACCATCAACTATCGCTTGAAAATCAATTTTCTTTGAAGGTATGATAATACCTTCTTCTTGTTTACTATATGTGTTTTTTATATCTGTATTATTATATATATTATTACATTTTCCATTTTCGGAATTTCCATTTTCCATTTTTGAGAAATGCATTTGGACATTTTGGAAAGTTTCTGAAAAATTCTTTATATCATAGCCTTGTGCGCAAAGAATACCTAATGCCATATCAGAAAAAGAATACCAACTTGTTCTATTGTATTTGCTTTCAAAATAATTGCCTATGACTATAAATTTAAGGTTTTCCAAGTTCTTCAACACCCGATATATTTTCTTCTCATTCATATATGGTAACAATTTAGAAAAAGCATTCACGCTATTGTATGTCCAATAACGCCCATCATGTTTATGCTTTTCATTAGCAACATTCTTGGCAATCCAATAATAAAGGTTGTCAATCATGACCGCCTCTTCGATTCCATAATCTTTTGCAAATTGTACATTGAATCTGTGTTCCATAATTTTGACTGATTTTAGAAACCTAATAGGCGATACTAATCGTTGCAGTCACTCAACTTTCGTATCGCCTATTTCGGCAAATAGTAATTACTTTATTTCTTTGTCATTCATGCGTCTAATGTGACTGGCAACGCATCGAACCTTTTATTTTCGCTTGCAAAGGTAAGGCTTTATTTGGTATATTCAATTTTTTTTATGTTAAAAAAGTGTAAGTTGCGAATTTTCTTGCGTTTTACCCAATATGAAATCACAAATAAAGTTCCGTGCGTATTCGGGTGCTATGAGACTTCGTTCCTCACTACACAACCCAGCCGACGTTGAAGCCTTGGAGTTGATGATGGTCATCGTCTTCTTTGGCTTCGAGTAAGAATACCCATAAGTCGGTTCGCAGTTAAAAAACCAATAACCAGTAGGTTTCTTGAAATAATCACCACGTCGAGTCCTGTCTTTGTCGATGATAGCAGGTTCTTGCAGAAAATTATTGTACAGGAAATGCTATGTGCTGTACGGATTCTCAAATATCATCCGAAGACCATTCTTGTAGCAGACGGCAACAAGTTTGTAGAGAAGGATATAAAAGTCATTTCGGTTGTTGGCTCGTTCTATGATAGCGTCAAACTTCTCCTTCATCGACAACGACTTG
>JAAYYM010000262.1 GCA_012515365.1 Clostridia bacterium | reverse complement strand
TTTGGACAGCCTGGTGGCTATCAGACATATCTTAGTAAAAAGACTTATGATGAGCCATGCACGAAATGTGGATACCCGATACATAGAGCGGCCTATTTAGGCGGAAACGTGTATTTCTGTGAGCATTGCCAGCAACTGTAGAGAAAAATGAAAGCCATCTTTGATATGGAATTCTATCTTAATATCCACTGATCCGATGTTCAAATAAAAAGCGGAAGAATTGATCTGTTTCAGGCAAGAAGTCTCTTGCACCAAATTTTGATAAACAAGCTAAATATAAAAGGAAGAGAATGATCAGGAATTGATTCTTCTTGACCTTAACCGTTAAACAATGCAAAGCCTCTGTCATTTCAGGGGCTTTTTGATATCCGAGGTATAGAACAAAGAAAAACTGTACAGAAAGAATAGCAGCGAACCATCTGCTCCAGTCAACGTTAAGAATGAAATTTGGCAACACTAAACATGTAGACAACAGCATGTAAAAATAGTAAGACATAAAAACATGCTTCTTATTTTTCTTAAGCAGTTCAAATACCTTCATCCATAGAGCAACGAAAACAAGGATCAATGGCAGCAGCAATAAGAATGTCACAAACGTTTTTTCGCGTGGATATTCAAGTCCGGTCAGAAATCCTTTACACAATTCTCTGTACGCATCGGATACATTTGAAAAGTATTCATAATGAAGTGCATCATGCATTGCAGTCAGGTCCGTCTTATCAGAGACATATTCAATCAGAGCTGCTTCGTTTTCGAAACGGATACCTGAGTAGAATTGGAAGTAAAAGAAACTGACAGCAGTTGATACACAACAGAATAAACTGTATAAGCATTCTTTCAGATGGAAACGATGATCCTTAAGTACATCATATGTCATCAAAGCAAACAGAATCGGAAAGTACAAAAACAGATAACCATGATACGCCGCCATTGATAATACCGCTAAAAGAGTTAGTGACAGATATCTCACAGCGATTGGTTTTACTTTGCTGAATATAAGTACGGCAAGCAGGACAAATAATACCGGAAAGGTCTCCAGTTTTCCCATGTTACCAGCTTTCCACAGATAGGAAATGCAGGATGGAGAAGCCAAATATGCAAACACTAGAAAGAAAAACGCATAATTCTCAGATGATTTCTCCTTTTTTTTCATCAAAGATCCCAGTAAAATAGATAAGATCAGACAAATCAATGATAAGACAATAAACACATACAAATATGCTACCCGAGCGTAGAGATAATCACCACTTATCAGGCTTAAGATGGCACCTGGAAGAAATCGTGATCCGTTTCCAAAGGAATAGTCAAAGGCGTACCAGATTTCACCCCAGCCATTCAGCTTTTCAGGCGCGTGAAGAAATAGCTGCAACATGAGAAACATAAAAATGGATATCGTATAAATATGCTTTTTGAATGATTGATAACAACGATCAGAAAAATGCAACACAACATAATAAGAAATCCAGCAGATCATGAGAGTTGCAGCCAGCAGGCATAAGAGCTTAAGCGCCATTTCGTTAAAAACAGCGATCCATGGCTGACTACAGATCAAAGAACCTGTAATACCTTCAGCTTCGCTATATAGATCAATTTCCTGAATGTTGTTTTGATATTCGATTTTTGCAGCACCGCAGTCGGGACCGGTTTTGAAAATTAAATACAGATTACGTCCGGCCGGTGCAGATATTGTAATAGAAGGAGTCAGGTTAGGATTAGCAGGATCATATGTGTACACGGTTTGTTCGCGAAGCCAGACTCCCGTGGTGATTTCATAGTCTGTATATGCCCTGTGACTTGAGTCTATACGTATCAGAGTTGTTTTTTGCACATCAACATCTGTAGTAAATTCGCTTGGTTGTGCAGTGACGGTGACTGTCTCTTTAGAAAATGACATACGATAGAGCGTATAAGTGAAGAAAGATGCCAAAATAATGCACAAGGATGATATCAAGAGCGCTTTTTTGATTCCTAATGAGCGGATGTGCTTGATCTTATAAAAAACGAATATAATCACAAGCATTGGGATATAAAATAAATAGATTTGATAAAAGTCATATAATAAAGTAATCATTTGTCCCCAAAAAGTAGACTCCATGTTAGCCCCTCCCGATTCGCATTGATGCAGCGTCCTGATTGTCAGTTCAAGTTTATCATATGGAACCTTATTTGACTAGTTGCTTATTTTGACATTGTGTATAAAAACGTTTATAATAATTCATAGTTTGTTCACGTTGCAATTGATTATGTGAAACGGATAAAGGAGACAAAAATGGGCACGTCTATCTATAAAGAACTAGTACAAAAAAGAGAAGCACTGGCTGTAGTAGGCCTTGGATATGTTGGCATGCCATTAGCTGTTGCATTTGCAGATCACTTTCGTGTGATCGGATATGATAGAAATGAAGAGAAGATCGAGCAGTATCAGGGCGGATTTGACCCGACAGAGGAAGTCGGTGAAGAAATTATACAGAAAACGACAGTTGACTTTACTTATCACGAGGAGCGTTTAGACGAAGCAAAATTTTTTGTCATTGCGGTTCCGACGCCGATTAATCATGATAAAACACCAGATCTGCGTCCTGTAGAGGGAGCAAGCAAAATAGTTGGACGTCATTTAACAAAAGGATCAATTGTTGTTTATGAATCTACGGTATATCCTGGGGTAACGGAGGATATCTGTGTGCCGATTCTGGAACACGAATCAAAACTTAAATATGGAGAAGATTTTCTGGTGGGGTATTCACCGGAACGAATTAATCCGGGAGATAAAGAACACCGTCTTGAAAATATCATGAAAATTGTTTCGGGCTGTAATGAAGAAGCACTTAATGAGATTGCAAAGGTTTATGAAACCATTATTAAAGCAGGCGTTCACAGAGCTAGCAGTATTAAAGTGGCAGAGGCGGCGAAGGTTGTAGAAAACAGCCAGCGAGATATCAATATTGCATTTATCAATGAACTGGCAATGGCATTTGACAAAATGGGGATTGATACAAAAGAAGTGATAGAAGCAATGAATACAAAATGGAATGCACTTGGCTTTTATCCGGGACTTGTAGGCGGACACTGCATCGGTGTAGATCCTTATTATTTTATTTATGAAGCTGAGAAGCTGGGATATCATTCACAGATTATCTCTTCCGGACGTCGTATCAATGACGATATGCCTAGATTTGTGGCAGAAGCAATTGTGAAACAGCTGATTTTAGCTAATAAACGTGTAAAAGGTGCCAGAATATTATTTATGGGTGCGACTTTTAAGGAAAACTGTCCGGATGTCAGAAATTCAAAAATTATTGAAATCCTGGATTGCTTAAAAGAATATGAGCCCAAGCTGTATATCGTAGATCCGCTGGCTGATCCGAGTGAGATTAAGAGGGAATATGGTTATAAGCTTTCTGATATTGCAACGATTCATGACATTGACTGTGTTGTACTTGCAGTGGCTCATAAGGAGTATGTAGAGAAGGGATTAGGCGGCTTTTTACATTTGTTTGCTGAATATCCACAGTCACAGCGTGTCATTATAGATATTAAGGGAATACTTGACAGAGACAGTCTAAAGGATCGAGATTTTAGATATTGGAGATTATAAAGGATGATTACGGTAAAAGGAATCTTACTTTTCATTGTATTATGTTTGGTTGTACCATATCTGTTAGGAACAATCTGGACAAAAAAACTAAGCCATGTATATGAGCAGAACTCTGTTGCACTTGCCTTAGTTATGGGTATGCTTACGATGTTTGCATGTTTTCAGGTACCCGCCGTCTTTATGATCATTAAACGGTATCCGTTTCATCTGCTGATAACGGTATTTGTTTGTGAAATGACAGTATTATGCGTATTTTCTGTCATTTATAATGCGTGCCGTTATCTGGAGATATGGAAAAGAAAAATAGAAGAATTACGTTTGATGTGGAAAGAATCTGTACTTGTAAAGGTACTGATAATCACATTTCTTTGTATGGTCATAGGACAGGCCGTACTTCTTTCGTATGCAGATCTTTATGATACAGATGATGCCCGCTATCTGGCGGAGGGGCTGGATGCCATTGAAACAGACCAGATGCTTCTGACTCATCCTTTGACCGGTGAGTCACTGACTTCTCCGATTGGAGAAATGGTAAAAGATGTTGTATCACCGTGGTCTATGTTTCTTGCTTCTCTTTCTGCTATTACCGGAATACACATTGCGACATTGAGTCATGTATTACTCCCGCTTGTACTGATACCGGTATGCTATTTAATCTATTGGCTGCTTTCTGTAAAAATATTCAGCTTTGCACAACGTGAAAAGAGATTTCTTTTCATGAATTTTTTATGCATGTTAGTGATGTTTGGCCGGTTATCTCCGTTTTGGGACAGTGCATATCTGCTTTATCGGATCTGGCAGGGAAAAGCGATCCTGGCTGCGATTATTATTCCATTTCTATTCTGGCTGATGAATGCGATTATGGAAGATTATGAACATACCGCTAATTATATTCTGCTTTTTATTACGATGCTTGCATTATGCGTCCTAACGCCGATCAGCTTTATCTTTCCACCGGTAATCGTCGGTGTTTATGGATTGCTGATTGCATTTTATAAGAAAAAACCAATCATTGTACTTAAAGTTTTTTTGACCTGTTTACCGGTATTATGTTATCTGTTGGTTTCTGAATTGATTGGAATGGAGAAATATGCAGTATGACAGTAAAAGAGAGTATCATGTATATCATAAAAGCATATCGTGATTATAATGAATCAGGCATGTACATGGCATTATTTCTATGTGCATTGCTCTATCTGTGGCTTAAAAATAAGGATTCCTATACGCGAAGAATGTGGATTTATCCGACTTTGATCTTTACGCTATTAATTGCGAACCCGATCTCGGTTAAATTTGTCTGGGCAAAGGCGTTTGATTATGCTTCCAGACCGCGTCTTTTTTGGATATTACCGATCCTATGTATCATCGCTATGGCTGCTGCTCTTGTTGTAAATGGATGTAAAAGCCAGAAGGAAAAGATCTTGATTGGCGTCTTTTTATGTCTGACCATTGTGCTGTGCGGTAAATTTAAGTATAACAATGAATATACAGCGAAACCACAAAATATATATAATCTGCCGCATGAAGCGGTAGAAATTGCTGATTATGCACTTTCCAGAATGGAACATCCAAGGCTCGTGGTACCAATGGAGCTGGCTACCTGTATGAGGATTTATGATCCGAATATTCGCCTGCTTTATGGTGAAGATGCTACATTTGGCAGAATCAAATGGATCGTCGGAACTCCGCAACAAGAGGTCTATGAACAGATGATCAAGGAAACACCAGATGTATTTAGTGATAATGGAATTTTAGAAACACTGAATTGTGATTATGTTGTATTTGACAGTGAGTTTCATAAGGACTATGAACAGCTTGGTGAGTGTGGCTACCATTTTGCAATCTCGGTAGGGCAGTATGATGTATTTGAGAGAGATATCGAGAATTAATTAAGCAACAGGATAAAGGAGGTTTTTCCTTGAAATTGAGACAATTAGAGATAAAAGATGCAGATGGAATGCTTGAATGGATGCATGATCGTGAATTATGTGCAGGATTTCGATTTGACGGCAGCCATGCTACAAGAGAAAGTGCTTGTCAGTTTATCGGACAGTCTATGTCAGAGACAAACAGACATTATGCAATCGTAGATGAACAGGATGAATATCTGGGTACGATCAGTTTAAAGCATATAGATGAAAACGGTGCAGAATATGCAATTGCTCTACGAAAAAAAGCAATCAGTACCGGAATTGCACGTGAAGCAACAAAGGAATTACTAAGGATTGCATTTGATACATTAGGACTTAAGATGGTATATCTAAATGTGCTGGAGGATAACACTCGCGCAATTAAGTCATATGAAAAATCAGGCTTCCTTTACCGAGAAGGAAAGGACAGTACGATTCAGATCAAGGATGTAACTAAGAAATTAAAATGGTATGTAATGGAGAAAGAACAGTATGAAAAAATTAGATGAACAGTATCAGGTATTAGAATTTCCACAAAAGGGTGACAACAGAGGACAGCTTGTTATTGTAGAGGGAACGATGGACGTTCCGTTTGAAATCAAACGCATTTTCTATATGTACGGTTCTGATCCGGAGGTCGTGAGAGGAAGACATGCAAACAGAAAAAGCGAATTTGTATTGATTAATGTTGCCGGAACTTCTAAGATTAAGGTTGATAATGGCGAGGAATCAAAGGTTATAGAACTGAACCACCCACATATGGGAGTTTATATTAAAACCATGGTCTGGAAGGACATGTATGATTTTTCGGAAGATTCGGTTCTTCTTGTACTGGCAAGTGAACATTATGACAAGGAAGAATATATCCGTGATTATGATGCATTTCTAAAGGAAATAAACGAACAGTAGCAGCAAAAAAGTCAGGAAGCAGGAACAAACATGCAGCATATATTTATCATAGGATCAAAGGGAATTCCGGCACAATATGGTGGTTTTGAAACATTTGTTGAAAAGTTGACACAATACAAAAAAAATGAGGAAATTAAGTATCATGTAGCATGCATGTCTGTACAATATGGTGAATTTACTCATAATAATGCCAGATGTTTTCAGATCAAGGTACCAAAGTCCGGATCTGCAAGTGCAGTTTTTTATGATTTGTATGCACTGCGCGATACAATTGAGTATATCAAAAAACATCAGATCGAGCATCCGATTGTATACATTTTAGCGTGCAGGATCGGACCATTTATCCATGCCTATGTGAAAGAGATTCATAAGCTTGGAGGAATTCTTTATATTAATCCGGATGGTCATGAGTGGAAGCGAGCAAAATGGAATAGTGCAATCAAAAAGTATTGGAAACATTCAGAACGTCTGATGATCAAACATGCAGATAAGGTCGTATGTGATTCGAAAAATATTGAAACCTATATCAGAACCCGTTATTGGAACTATCAGCCGCGGACAGCCTTTATTGCATACGGTGCGGACAGTCATATCACTGAGGCGGATCAGGAAAAGAGTCAGTTGACGGCATGGTATCTGGAACATGGGATACGCAGCCAAGAATACTATCTGGTAGTAGGGCGCTTTGTTCCGGAAAACAACTATGAAAGCATGATCAGAGAATTTATGAATTCTGATACCGATAAAGATCTTGTCCTGATCACCAATGTATCTAAGACTTCGTTTTATCAAAAGCTTGCAAAAAAATATGCATTTGAACAGGATCGCCGTATTAAGTTTGTTGGAACTGTTTATGACCAAGAGCTTTTATATCAGATCCGAATGCATGCATTTGCTTATTTACACGGTCATGAAGTAGGTGGGACTAATCCATCACTCCTTGAAGCACTGGCAGCTACCAATCTGAATTTGTTGTTAGGTGTTGGATTTAATCGTGAAGTCGCTGAAAACAGCGCACTCTACTGGACCAAGGATTCAGGTAATCTATGCGAAACCATGAAGCAGGCAGAGAAGCTGTCACATGAAGAAATCATGGATTATGGTCATAGAGCCAAAGAACGCATCAGACGTGAATATAGCTGGGAATCGATCACGGAACGTTACGAGTCAATGTTTCTTAGTGATGTAAAAGTATTGAACGATAAGCAGGTAAGCCGCATTGCGATGCTTGGGCATAAAAGAATTCCGACGCGTGAGGGTGGAATCGAAATTGTTGTAAAAGAGCTGTCAACGAGAATGGTACAGCGTGGAAAACGTGTGACGGTTTACAACAGACATCGTAAGAAAGAGCCAGTTTTACATGAATATATGGGGGTACGTCTCATAGAGACCGGAGCGATTAATATGAAGGGAATAGAGGCATTTACCTATTCCATTATTGCGACACTCAGAGCAGTGTGCGGCAAGTTTGAAGTCATCCATTTTCATGCAGAGGGTCCATGTGCGATGATCTGGCTGCCACATTTACTCCGAATTCCGACTGTTGCCACGATTCACGGACTTGACTGGCAGCGTGCAAAGTGGGGCGGATTTGCCAGCTGGTATATTCATCTTGGTGAATATATGGCAGTTCGGCATGCGGATCGTATCATTGTGTTATCGAGAAATGTACAGCGTTATTTTATGGAAACGTATCATCGTGAAACGGAGTTTATTGAAAACGGAATCGCTTCAATGCCTTACAGGGAAGCAGATCTGATCACGAAAAAGCTTGGAGTCAAAAAGGATGACTATCTGTTGTTTTTAGGACGAATTGTTCCTGAAAAAGGACTGCATTATCTGATTGAGGCCTTTGGACAGATTAAAACGGATAAAAAGCTGATCATTGCCGGTGCCAGTGGTCAGACAGATGAGTATTTTGAAGAAATCAAGAAGCTTCTTTCAAAGGATGAGAGAGTGCAGTTAGCAGGGTTTGTTGAGGGGGCATTTTTAGAGGAGTTATACAGTAACTGCTGCTATTATGTCCTGCCAAGTGATGTAGAAGGAATGGCCATCAGTCTTTTGGAGGCAATGAGCTATGGCTGTAACTGTCTGGTCAGTGATATAGAAGAAAATACGGAAGTGACAGGTGAGTATGCATATACCTTTTCGAAGGGAAATGTTGCGGATTTAAAAGAAAAATTAGAGTATATGCTGCTTCATGAAAAAGAAATCAACATGCCACAGAAAAAGCAGGAGATAAGGGCATATATTGAAGAGAAGTATTCATGGGATCATGTGGTTAATGAAACATTTAAACTGTATGAAGCAATACAAAAAAGGAGAAACAATAAATGAATGGGATAACGGCTGTTGTACTCACTTACAATGAAGAAAAGAGAATCGCAAATGTATTAGAGTCGCTAAAGGCTTTTGATGCAGTGCTTGTTATGGATAAATCTTCAACAGACAGGACAAGAGAAATCGCTGAGTCATATGGTGCGGTTGTTGTTACAGTTCCTTATTCGGATGAAGCTTCGACGTTTGAATTAAGAGAGAAGACAGTCGAGACTTCCTATACAATGTTTGACAATGAATGGCTTTTTTCTGTTGTGGCTTCTGATATCATACATAAAGATCTTTATTCAGAAATGCTAAATGCAATTAAGGCTGCCGGGGAAGAATATGAAGTGATTGAGGTGCCGATTTATCGTTATTCCATGGGTGTGATCGGTAAAAACTCTTATTATGGGGGACTTAAGTATCAGGCCGATCTGTCTACCCGTCATGTGAGAAAAGAAAATCTGGGACGTAAGGAAATCATTCATGAGGATCCAAACCGTGGATATAAGAAATATCGTATGAATTGTAAGGATGAAAAAGTTGCAGTTTATCATCTGACTCACGAGAGGCTTGACTTGATTATGGACAGGCATTTGCGCTATTCTGCGCAATACGTGACTGACTGGGAAAAGAACGGAAAAAGCCGCGAAGATATTATGCGATACGCGTGGCATGAGTGTGTTCGTGTTGTGTTTGCCTATTTTAAACTAGGGATGTTTAAGCTTAAAAAGGTAGGCATGGCACAGTGCATGATGCTGTTGATGTATAATGCTATGATTTATTTACATGCTTTTTTCAGTAAAGAGCAAGAAGAAGAAATCAAGGCAATTTATAAAGAAATCTGTGATAACTGCAAAGGGGAGACGAAATAAACCTATGAAAGTTTTGATCGTTAATAAATTCTTATATCCAAATGGCGGATCGGAGACTTATATTTTTGAGCTTGGAAAACAGCTGGAGAAAATGGGGCATGAGGTTCAGTTTTTTGGAATGCAGGATGATAGAAATATAGTCGGAAATCACGTAAATGCGTACACAAAGAATATGCAGTTTCATGGGAATAAGATTAGTAAGCTTGTATATCCGATTAAGATTATTTATTCAGCTGAAGCAAGGAAAAAGATTCGAAACGTACTGGAAGATTTTAAGCCCGATGTGGTTCATTTAAATAATTTCAATTTTCAGCTGACGCCCTCGATTATTTACGAAGTGAAAAAGCACAGGATTCCGATTGTATTTACGGCACATGATTATCAGTTGGTATGTCCGAATCATATGTGTCTGGATGTTTTATCAAGAAAAGTCTGTCAGGACTGTATAGACCATGGATACGCTCAGTGTATGAAGAAAAAATGCATTCATGGATCAAAACTTAAAAGTATACTTGGTACAGTAGAAGCTGTTTTGTATCAAAAACTTCATACTTACCGTTATATAGATGCTGTGATATGTCCAAGTGAATTTATGGAAGAGAAGCTGGATACAAATCCGGATCTCATGGGGAAAACCATCACAATGCATAATTTCATTTCGGTCAGTGGGGAATCAGAACAGGCATTTGAAAAAAAACAAAAGGATCCCTATGTCGTTTATTTTGGCAGATATGAATATGAGAAGGGTGTCCACACTTTACTGGAGGTGTGCAAGGCTCTTCCGGAAGTGTCCTTTCGATTTGCAGGCAGAGGACCTTTAAAGGAGCAGATTGATCAGTTGCCAAATGCAAAAGACTGTGGATTTATCAAAACAGAACAGGTCAAAGAACTGGTCAGCAATGCCTTATTTGCAGTCTGCCCATCGGAGTGGTATGAAAATTGTCCGTTTTCGATTATGGAAGCTATGACATATGGAACGCCTGTCATCGGAAGCCGGATCGGAGGAATCCCTGAACTGATCAGAGAACATCAGGATGGACTTTTGTACGAAAGCGGGAATGCAAAAGAGCTTAAAGAGAAGATCAGTCTGTTGTGGAATGACCGTAGTATGTGTCAGTCTTATAGTGAACAATGCAGATATGTACAATATGATACAGTAGAAACGTATGTAGAAAAACTGATTGAGATTTATCAATTAAACAGGAAGTAGGGAGAATAAATGGCTAAGAGAACGCTGCATGGATCGATTATTATCACATACCGTTGCAATGCAAAATGTAATATGTGTGACTGTTTTAGGGATCCAACGAGACCGGAAGAAGAGATGGGACTTGATATTATACGTAAGCTCCCGGAAATGGCTTTTACGAATATCACAGGTGGAGAGACTTTTATCAGAAAGGATCTGCCGGATATTGTTCGTGAATTATATAAAAAGACAGACAGAATTGTTATTTCGACCAATGGATATTTTACAGATCGTATCATTGATCTGTGCAAGGAGTTTCCAAAGGTAGGAATCCGAATCAGCATAGAAGGTTTACAGGAAACGAATGATCAAATACGTGGAATTCCAGATGGGTTTAATCGAGGATATTCTACCTTGCAGAAGCTGGTCGAAATGGGGCATCCTGATGTAGGTTTTGGAATGACGGTACAGGATATGAACTGTCAGGATCTTGTTCCACTGTATGAACTTGCCAATGATTTGAATATGGAATTTGCGACTGCGACTCTGCACAATTCATTTTATTTTAGAAAGACGACGAATAAAATTGATGATAAGAAAAAGGTTGCAGAATCCTTTGAAGAACTGATCAATCTGCTTCTTAAATCTAAATCTCCAAAGAAGTGGGCACGTGCCTATTTTAATCATGGATTGATTAATTATATCTATGATCAGCCAAGACTTTTACCGTGCGATATGGGAAGTAATGCATTTTTCGTAGATCCGTTCGGTGATGTAATACCTTGTAATGGAATGACAGTGAAACAATCCATGGGTAATCTTCATGAGAAGAGTTTTGATGAAATCTGGAACAGCGAACAGGCGATGAAGGTACGTCAGTGTGTTAAAAACTGTGATAAGAACTGCTGGATGATCGGAAGTGTATCACCTGCCATGAAGCAGAGAATCTGGGTTCCAGGCTGGTGGATCGTAAAACATAAGATTTTCATGGGAAATAAGTATAAACTGGAAGAGAATAAATTTATCAAATAGGAGACGATATGACAAAGAGAAGAGTGATGTGGGTGGATCTTGTGAAGGTGTTTGCCCTGATCTATATCGTAACAGAACATTTCATTCAGAGTATGCAAAAATCAGGCTTTATGCCGGAAAATAATTTTTGGCTCTGGATTGATACTATTTGTGCATGGGTCATGGTTCAAATGTTCTTTTTCTGTAGTGGATATCTGCATCAGAAACAAAGCAAAATTAACAGTATCAAGAGTTATGGAGAACAGATGCTTAAGAA
>JAAYYM010000261.1 GCA_012515365.1 Clostridia bacterium | reverse complement strand
GAGCAGATAGCAAGACTGGAGCAGTTGCTTGTGGCATACAGCGAGTATGAGCCTTATATCGTGTATCATAAGACAAGTAATTCGATGAAAGGATTTGCCAAGCGTAAATATGATAAGGAGCATGAAACAGAGCTTAGTGAATACGACAGTTATCGTGCGAAATTAAAGAAAATGCTGTCCTCTGATGAGAAGATTACACCGAAGAAATGGACAGCGGAAAAGGCGAAGCTGAGGTGCTTATGCATCCGGTACTTGAAGAAATCGGAATCTGCCCTTGTTGTGGTCAGCATGTAGTCGAGAGACAGAAGGGATATTCCTGTGAAAGCAGGGAATGCAATTTCGTACTCTGGAAGCAGAACAAATTCTTTGAAGCACTTGGAAAGAAGATGACAAAGCAGATTGCATCAAAGCTTCTTTCTGATGGAAAAGTTCCTCTGAAAGGATGTAAGTCCAAGAAGACTGGAAATACCTATGACACTACGGTTGTCATGAAGGTTGATGAAAACCAGAGAGCAGTATTTGAACTGAATTTTGAGAAGGGAGATGCAAAGCATGGAAGAACCAAAGGCAAGAAAGATTAAAAAGTGGGATGAAGTACACGGAGAATATGAAGTGGAAGTATCTGAAAGAGGCGGATGTGGTCCAGAGGAGGCAGCCGACGCCGGTCCTTCCATCAGCAAAAATCCCATGCGCAGTATTGAGGATATGGTGGAGCAGAATGACAACAACTTTGACGGAGTGATTAACAATGTGAACTATTGAGGGAATGCCTTTGATATATGAAACGAATACGGCTCTTTCAGGTATTGAACTTGTAACAGAGGTGTGATAACAAAATGCTCAAAATAGCATTTCATCTTGCATTTACTGCTACACTTCGTATTGGTGAACTTCTTGGGCTTACCTGGGATGAGATGGATATTTCGGAAGAGGCGATTGCGAACAACAGGGCCTATGTGATTATCAGCAAGCAGGTGGAAAGGGTTTCCAGAGATGCAGTGGAAGCACTAAACTCAAAGGAAATTATTCTGATCTTTCCGACATCAAAGAAAAACAACAAAACAGTCAGGGTTTTGAAAACACCAAAGACCGACAGCAGTTCCCGCAAAGTATACATTCCAAGATCTGTTGCACAGTGTTTGGTGGAACTGAAAGCGGAACAGGATGAGATCAAGGAAGCTCTGGGAAATGAATATCAGGATTATAATCTGGTAATGGCAACTACCTTTGGACTTCCCATCGGAGACAGCTATCTTAGAAATAAGATGCAGGACATCATAGATGAGCTTGGATTGCCGGATGTGGTATTTCACAGTCTGCGCCATACAAGCGTAACCTACAAACTGAAATTGAGTGGCGGTGACATTAAGGCGGTTCAGGGAGATTCCGGTCATGCTCAGGCAGACATGGTAACAGAAGTATATGGTCACATTATAGATGAAGACCGAAGAAAAAATGCAGAAATGATGGAGAATGCCTTTTATAATAAGGAAAATCTCAATCCACAGATGAAAGGATCCGAGGAAAGCGGTAATACGATTGCAGTACCTGAGGGAGTAGATGCAGAGTTACTGATGAAGGTATTGGGAAATCCGGAGATGGCAGCACTGCTTACATCATTGGCAAAGACGATGAAAGTATAATGATTATAGAAGAAATAGCGATATTGTACAGGTAAAAATATCTGTATAATATCGTTTTTTTTTTCAGTATTTTATCAGGTAATTTATTTATATTGGAAAATAGTGTCAGAAAAATAGTAGATAAATAATAAAACATATGTTATAATCAACATATGTCGGAAATGGAGGCGATAATATGCCAAGACCACAAAGGTGTAGAAGAGTCTGTAGTGAACCGGAATATTCATGTTTTGAACCGGAAGGAGTTACAAATCCAGAAAGTGTGGTTCTTTCTGTGGATGAATATGAAGTGATAAGATTGGTGGATTATGAAAAACAAAATCATGAACAATGTGCTGCAGTTATGGATATTTCACGTACGACAGTCACAGAAATATATGAGAGAGCAAGATATAAAATTTCGGACTGTATTGTGAACGGAAAACAATTAGTAATATCCGGTGGAAATTATAGAATCTGTAGCGGAAAACATAAATCATGTTGTGAAAGACCATGCCGGAGATATGCAGAAAATCAAGAAAAAAATGTAGTAGCGAAAGGAAGAAAAGATATGAAGATAGCAGTAACTTACGAAAACGGAGAAATTTTTCAGCACTTTGGACATACAGAACAGTTTAAGGTATATGAAGTAGAAAATGGTGTTATTACGAAATCAGAAGTAATGGATTCCAATGGAAGCGGTCATGGAGCACTGGCAGGTTTGCTTTCTGAGTCAGGAATAGAGGTTTTGATTTGTGGTGGAATCGGTGGGGGAGCACAGATGGCTCTTGCAGAAGCGGGCATCAAGCTTTATGGTGGAGTGTCCGGTAATGCAGATGAAGCAGTTCTTGCTTTAATTAATGGAACACTTGGCTATAATCCGGATGTACATTGTGACCATCATGACCATGAGCATGGAGAAGGCGGACATACCTGTGGCAGTCACGGCTGTGGTAATAGCTGTCATTAATCTATGATGATATTTGGATGGGCTGAATGATGGATATTAGTGAAGTAATAAAGCAAATACCTTTTTGGAAGAATCTTGTGGATGAAGAGAAAACACAGCTGTTAAGTGGTGTTGTTTTACGCGTATATAAAAAAGATTCCTATATTTATGGAACAACCGATGCATGTCTTGGAATGATTTATGTACAAAAAGGTTCTATACGAGTTTATATCATAAATGAAGAAGGACGAGAGATTACTTTGTTTCATATCGGAAGCGGAGAATGTTGCATCATGTCAGCTTCCTGCGTGATTACAGGAATATCGTTGGATGTTCAGCTATTAGCGGAAGAAGAGACCGAGATTTTGGCAATTCATTCCGGCATGATTCAAAAACTGATGGATAGCAATATTTATGTGAGATGTTTTGCCTATGAACTTGCGACGAAAAGATTCTCTGACGTGGTATGGGTGATGCAGGAAATATTGTTTGCAAGATTTGATGTGAGAATGGCAAGATTTTTACTGTCTGTTTATGAAAAAACCGGAGAAAAGAAGATTCAAATGACACAGGAAGCCATTGCAAAAGAAGTCAATTCAGCAAGAGAAGTAGTGGCACGAATGTTGAAACAATTTGCATCTGATGAGCTAATAGAGCTTAACAGAGGTGCGATTCTTATAAAAGATTTTGAAGGTTTGAAAAAAATTATTGAATAATGAGACTCAGTCACAGAAGAGAAAACTCCTAACGTATATAATATAGTTAGAAATCAGAAATGATTACTAATGTTGAAAGAATTAGGAGGGCTAACAAATGGCTGAATTAAAAATAACAAGAGAAAATTTTGAAAATGAAGTGATGAAATCCAATATCCCGGTACTGATTGATTTTTGGGCACCTTGGTGTGGCCCATGTCGGATGATGGGACCAATTATTGAACAGCTGGCAGAGGAGTACGAAGGAAAAGTAAAAGTTGGTAAAGTAAATGTGGATGAGGAGAGTGAATTATCACAAGCCTTTGGAGTGATGAGCATTCCAACCATTGTACTCGTTAAAGATGGAAAGATTGTAAAACAAGCTGTCGGTGCAAGACCAAAGGCAGAAGTGGAGGCGATGTTACAATGAGCATTTTCGGATTTTTTAAACAAGCAGATATCAATGCCGGAGTCCAGGAATTTCTGACAACAGAAAAGGCAGTGTTGTTAGATGTCAGAACAAAGGAAGAATATGAATCCGGACACATTGAGAATAGTGAGAACATTCCTCTTCAACAGATAGAGAAAGTTCTCGCAAAAATAACAGATAAGAGTACACCTTTGTTTGTATATTGCCAAAGTGGGGCAAGAAGCAGTAGTGCTACATCTGCATTGAAACAGATGGGGTTTTCACATGTTACCAATATTGGAGGTATTAGTTCATACAGAGGAAAGGTTGTGAAAGGATGAAGGTTGTAATTGTGGGTGGAGTTGCAGGTGGTGCAACAGCAGCAACCAGACTTAGAAGATTAGATGAACATGCACAGATAACCGTTTTTGAACGCTCCGGATATATTTCATATGCAAATTGCGGACTGCCTTATTATATTGGCGGTGTGATTGAGGATAAGGAGGAACTGACACTTCAAACACCGGAAAGCATATGGAACAGATTTCGCATAGATATGAAGGTTCATCATGAAGTAACAGACATCAATGCTGAAAAGAAAACGGTTACAGTTTGCAATCTGGATACCGGAAAAATATATGAGGAATCTTATGATAAATTGATTTTGTCACCGGGAGCAAAACCGGTAATGCCGAATCTTCTGGGAATAGAAAATGAGAAGATTTTTACGCTGCGAACAGTGGAGGATACTCTGAAAATTAGAGCGTTTGTAGAGGATAAAAAGCCTAAAACTGCAGTTATGGTTGGTGGTGGATTTATCGGACTTGAGGTTGCGGAAAATCTATGTGACTTGGGTGTTAAAGTAACAGTTGTACAAAGACCGAAACAGCTGATGAATACACTGGATTATGATATGGCAACTCTTGTACATAGCAAGCTACGCAGTAAAGGGATAAGTCTAAAGCTTGGCGGCGACGTAATCGGATTTGAGGAGAAGGAACAGTTACAGGTTCTATTAAAAGATGATGAGCCAATAAGTACCGATATGGTTCTAATGGCAATCGGTGTCAGTCCGGAAACTACACTTGCAAAAAAGGCAGGACTTGAACTTGGCATTAAGGGAGCAATTGTTGTAAATGATAAAATGGAAACATCCGTGCCGGATATTTATGCGGTAGGAGATGCAGTCCAAGTAAAGCATACAGTTACGGGAAATAATGCGGTTATTTCTTTAGCAGGTCCTGCAAACAAGCAAGGCAGGATCGTGGCAGATAATATTTGCGGATTAGACAGTCATTATAAAGGAAGCATGGGTTCTTCGGTTATCAAGCTGTTTGATATGACAGCTGCAAGCACAGGGCTTACCGAAAAAGCAGCAAAAGATGCTGGTATAGATTATGAAAGAGTGGTTTTATCTCCGGCTTCCCATGCAGGCTATTATCCCGGTGCAAAAGTCATGACCATGAAGGTTGTGTATGAAAAGAGTACATTAAAAATCCTTGGAGCGCAGATTGTAGGTTACGATGGTGTCGATAAGCGACTGGACGTAATAGCAACAGCCATTAGTGCAGGTATGAAAGCAACAGGGCTTAAGGATTTGGATTTGGCATATGCTCCGCCTTATTCCTCTGCAAAAGACCCGGTAAATATGGCTGGATTTATGATTGAGAATATTGAAAGCGGAATTGTAAAACAGTTCCACTATGATGAATTGGACAAGCTACCAAGAGATGGAAGTGTGACACTTCTTGATACAAGAACGCAAAGTGAATATGCAGGAGGTCATGTGGACGGATTTATCAATCTTCCGGTAGATGATTTGAGGGAAAAACTTGAGAACATGGATAAGTCTAAACCAGTATATGTGATGTGCCAAAGTGGATTAAGAAGCTATATATCCTGTAGAATTTTAGCTGGGGAAGGATTTGATTGTTACAACTTCTCAGGAGGATATCGTTTCTATGAGAATGTCATGAGAGAAACTAATTTGATAGAAAAATCATATCCGTGTGGAATGGATAAATAAAAAAGGAGGTATTTTCTATGAAGTACATTTGTCAGATTTGTGGCTATGTCTACGATGATGCCAAAGAAAAAGTACCATTTGCAGAATTGCCGGATGATTGGAAATGCCCACTATGTGGGGCAGCGAAATCAGATTTTAAACCGGAAGGAAATGGTGACGAAAAGAAAGTGGTTGCAGCCATAGAGCCAATGGAAGCAGATTTGGAGAAGCTTTCAGCAGGACAATTGGCAGCACTTTGTTCCAATCTTGCAAGAGGCTGTGAGAAACAGTACAAGCAGGAAGAAGCAGATTTATTCAGGCAGTTAGCAGATTATTTTACCGCTGTTGTACCAGAGGTAAATGATGCATCAGTTGAAAAACTTGCCAAAGAACTTCAGACAGATGCAGACAACTATGCAGCTGTAAGAGCTACCGCTGATGCAAATGCAGACAGGGGTGCTGCAAGAGTATGCGTATGGGGTGAAAAGGTTACACGAATGCTTTCATCGTTAGTGAACCGCTATTTGAATGAAGGTGAAGCAATGTTAAAAGACACCAATATCTGGGTATGTACAACATGTGGATTCGTTTACATAGGTGATACACCTCCGGAACTTTGTCCGGTGTGTAAGGTACCGGCTTGGAAATTTGAGAAAATAGAAGGGAGAGCATAATCATGGATGAAAAAGTAGCTGTAAGAAATCTAAGACTTTGTACCAAAGATTGTCTGTGTCTTTATGTTTGCCCTGTTGGAGCTACAGACACAGAAAACAGTGTGATTGATGTAGATAAGTGCATCGGCTGTGGAATGTGTGCACAGGCTTGTCCAAGTGGTGCTATTTCCATGGTACCAAAGGAATATCCTGCACAACAGCCAAAGACAGATCAAGTCAAAGCAGTACTGAATAAAACTGCACAGGCAAAAGCGGATGAAGAAAAGGAAGCACTTCAAATAGCAGAAGCTACTGATCAAGATGGACTACATCGTTTGATGAAAGCGGTAGCGAAATCAGAAAGACTGGTAGCAGAAGACATTATGAGAGAAGCAGGCTTTATGCTTCCGCAGAGTAACAATACACATGAACTTTTAGAAGATTTGATTGCAAATCCGCCGACAACTGATTTCCCGGTGGATGTTGCAAAAAAATTATTAGAAATGATTCCAAATAACGAAAAAAATAATATTAAGAAAGAAGAGGTAAGGACTATGAAGAAATGGGTATGTACAGTATGTGGTTATGTTCATGAAGGAGAGGAAGCACCGGAGCAGTGCCCTGTTTGTAAACAGCCAAAGGAAAAGTTTAAGTTAATGGAAGAAGAGAAGAAAAATCCTTATGCAGGAACCCAGACAGAGAAAAATCTTGAGGCTGCTTTTGCTGGAGAATCTCAGGCAAGAAACAAATATACATATTTTGCTTCTGTTGCTAAGAAGGAAGGCTATGAGCAGATGGCAGCTTTATTCTTAAAAACAGCTGATAATGAAAAAGAACATGCAAAGATGTGGTTCAAGGAATTGAACGGTTTAGGTGATACACCTGCAAACTTAAAAGCAGCTGCTGATGGCGAAAACTATGAGTGGACAGATATGTACGAAGATTTTGCTAAAACTGCTGAAGCAGAAGGTTTCACAGACCTTGCAGCAAAGTTCCGTATGGTAGGTGCAATCGAGAAGCATCACGAGGAAAGATATCGTGCACTTCTTAAGAACATTGAGACGGCACAGGTATTCAAGAAGAGTGAAGTGAAGGTATGGGAGTGCCGTAACTGTGGTCATATCGTAGTAGGCACAAAGGCACCGGAGGTTTGTCCTGTATGTGCACACCCACAGTCATACTTTGAAGTAAATGCAGAGAACTACTAGGAGGAAATGAAAATGAGATTTTTTATTTGTGAACATTGTGGAAATATTGTAGAAATGGTTAAAGATAATGGTGTACCGGTAATGTGCTGTGGTCAGAAAATGACAGAGCTTATTCCTGGCACATCGGATGGAGCAGTAGAAAAGCATGTACCTGTTGTTACCGTTGATGGCAACAAAGTTAGTGTGATGGTAGGAGAAGTCGAACACCCAATGGTTGATGCACATTATATCGAATGGATTGCAATAGAGACATCAAAAGGTGTTCAGAGAAAGATGTTAAAACCGGAACAGGCTCCAAAGGCAGAGTTTATGCTAACGGATGGTGAATCTGTAGAGGCTGTGTATGCATATTGTAACTTACATGGTTTGTGGAAAGCATAAGAGCAGAAGTACATTTAGAATTTCGGAAGAAGATGGCAAAACAGGGACGAGAGAATTTTATCTCGCCCCTGTTTTTGTCAGGTGGAGAAGTAAAGGATCGAAATTATGATTATTCAAATAAATAGCTCTTTTTGGAAAGAAATATATGTTGGATAGGAATCTAAATTATGCATTGGAAGAGTCGAAAAGAGTGTGGGAGTAAAATAGAGCAAATAATGGTCAAAAAACCATCGACATCCGACCTCATGCACGATATAATATAGGTAATCTAATAAGAAAATAGTGTTATCATTACTGCTTTGATGAGAGCGAATGGTAGCCATAGATATGAATTCTAAGGAACGGAATGGTTGAACCCTCAGGGTGACAGTGTCATCATTTTGTCAGCGAAAGCCGCTTTACTTGAAAGATATTCTGTTTTCTTATTTTGACATGAATTTACAGGAAGGTTAGAAAAATCAAGACTTTCCTTGACTTAGATTTACAGAGAATGATTTGTGTTTTCTGCATGGACTTGAACTCCTAAGGGCTAGTTGTAGGTTCGATTCCTACTAGGAGCATTTATTATTGGAGGATTATATGAAGAATAAAATTGTAGCAATAGTTGGAATGTGTGGAACAGGAAAATCCGTAGTAACAGATACATTTGTTGAAAATGGATGGTTAAAAGAATATTTCGGAAAAATAACAATGGATGAATTAGCAGAAAGAAAGCTGGAAGTGAATCCTGAGAATGAAAAGACAGTCAGAGAAGATCTAAGAAAAAAGCTTGGACCGGATGCGTATGCAAAAAAATTACTTCCAATTATTCAAGATGATGTCAAAAAAAGCAACACAGTTTTAGATGGATTATATTCATGGTCAGAGTACAAGTATCTGATAGAAAATCTTGATCCTGAAGATTTCATTGTGTTAGCGATTATTACAAATAGAAATAAAAGATATGAGAGACTTACAGAAAGACCTGTACGTCCTTTATCTAAAGAACAGGCTATAGGCAGAGATTATGCAGAGATTGAAAATCTTGAAAAGGGTGGACCTATCGCAATGGCAGATTATTTTATAGTGAATAATGGGTCAGAAAAAGAATTAAAGGAAGCCGTTCAAGATTTTATTTCTAATATATAAAGAATAAAGATTTGAGGATAATAGAATGAACTATATTGTGTTCGATCTGGAATGGAATCAATCTTGTGAACGAAGAGATAAAGACTGCGGTATTCCTTTTGAGATAGTAGAAATTGGTGCAGTAAAGCTAAATGAAAAAAAAGAAATTATTGATAGATACAGTCAAGTCATTAAGCCACAAATTTATCCGATCATCCATTTTATGACTACAAAAATTGTACATATTGATAAAGAGGAGCTTGATGCAGGACGACCTTTTCCAGAGGTTGCTAAGGAGTTTCTGAAATGGTGCGGAAAAAACAGCATGTTTTGTATATGGGGAACACTTGATTTGACAGAACTTCAAAGAAATCTTTGTTATTATGGAATGGATGAAATTACAAAAGGTCCCTTACCTTTTTATGATATACAGAAACTGTTTTCTATCGCATACGAAGATAAAAAAATAAGAAGAACATTAGAATTTGCAGTTGATTATTTGGAAATCGAAAAAGATATTCCATTTCATAGAGCTTTTAGTGATGCATATTATACAGCACGTGTTTTTCAGCAGATTAGAGATAAAGAAGTAGAGAAGTATATCTCATATGACGTTTTTATTACACCACAAAATAAACGTTACGAGGTACATAAGACATTTCCTACATATTCAAAATATATTTCAAGAGAATTTAAAGATAAATTAGAAGCAATATCAGATAAGGAAGTCAGCTCGACGAAATGCTATTTATGCGGGAGAAGGACCAAAAAGAATATCAAATGGTTTTCTGTAAATGGTAAACATTATTATAGTCTTTCCTTTTGTAAAAAACATGGGTTTTTAAAGGGAAAAGCGAGAATGAAACGAGCAGATGATGGATTTATATATGTGAGAGAATTTCATAATTCATAGACCTTGATTTTACTGATGTTTCAGAGCATATAAAAAACAACTTACCCCGATCCGATATATATTTTGTCAAATATTATCCACATCGAAAGGAGATAAGTTGCAAAATATGTATCGACAACAATCATTGATTACTTTAGACCAGTTCTATGAAATGAAACCTCTTTCAAAACTTGAAGCCCTTTTAAGCTTCATTGATTATTCGCTTTTTGAAGAAGTATTCCCTTATGATGCCCACAGAAGAGGACCTAAAGGTTATTCCAAAAAGCAATTGTTTACCACGCTCATGGCTATGCCAGTAGAGCAGTTATCAGATATAAAGGCATTAGTTACACGTCTTAAATCAGATCCAGTCCTCAGACGCAGTCTTGGTTATGATTACATTGAGAATACACCAAGTGCTGCTACTTTGAATCGCTTTATCACTTTGTTATCTGGTACGGATATCTTAGCGCGGACATTCCGCAGAATGGTCTGTAAAGCCAGAAAACTTGGACTTATAGATGGCACCAATGTTGCAATTGATGCCAGTAAGCTGACAGCTTACGAACATGCTGTTCCAAAATCAAGGATTCCTGTGGATGACCCATCTTTTCCAAACTGGGGTGGAAAACTTGATACCAATGGGAACTTCATCAAATGGTTTGGATGGAAAATGCATGCTCTGGTTGACACTTACAGCGGTCTTCCTATCTCTTATATCATCACACCTGCAAACATCGCAGATATGGATGTAGCTGAAAACTTGATTCAAAAGATGATGGACGACTACGAAAACGGACTTACTCCAAAGTATTACATGATGGATGCCGGTTACGATAACCCTGATCTTTATGCCAGTGTTCATAAGAAGTTTCATGGTCAGGCAATCATCCCCATCAATTGGAGAAACACCAAGATTCCACCAGAAGGAATCAACATGAATGGTCAGTTAGTTTGTCCCATGAATTATGCTTATGTTTATGGTGGTAATGATAACGGTACAATCAAACTTCTATGTCCACATGCTTGTGGGAAATGTGATTGTCCGATGGGTTCCTCATGGTGTACCTCATCACCAAATGGCTATGTGGGAAAAGCAAGAATCAAGGATGATCCAAGATTCATCACGGCACCATTCAGGGAAACAAAAGCATTTGAAAAGCTATATAATCAACGAACCAGCGTGGAGCGGACGTTCGGAGATTTAAAGAATAATTACAACCTTGATAACATCCGGGTTGCAAAAATGGCAAGGGTAAAAGTCTTTATGGATTTATCTTGTATTGCCCTTATTGCATCAAGACTATCAGATGCAGCCAGCAAGGAAAAATCTAAAGTAGCATAAACAAAGTAACATTTGAAATGGAGGTGTCATAATTCAGTTATCCACAATTGATAGCAGTCTGAGAAGAAATTGGAGTAGTGCGCTCTTTTTTTCAAAAGTTATCCACATGGATTGAAAATGAATTATGAAATTACCTCATGTAGTAAAAACATTGAAATTGATTACGCCGGAAGAAGCGGATGAAATATTTGAGAAACAAGATAAATTAAGAAAACAGCGTGCAGAAAAAAGAAAGAATAAACTGTAATACAACAGTTTATTCTTTCTTTTTTAGAACTTTACATTTTCATATCTAGATCGATATTTATAATTTTTCTTTTTGGAACGTCGACGTTTTCTTTTTGTAAAGTAAACATTATTGAGGATGGTACGTATTATAAACATAATTAAAATAATTCCAAAAACCACAAGAATAATGATTATAACAGTTTTAATATTTACAAAGACAGTCTTGGTTTCTTTTTCTAATGGTTTTGGAGAAGAAAGATCTGTATGACTGTCTATAATATTAGAAAATTCGAATGCACCAGTATGTTCATTGACATAGTCAATGGTGGTACTGCCAATATAATTTTGATTAAAATAATAATTTAATGTGGCAACAGAAGTCATACTATTTTCCATATACTTGATTTCCGGAACAGCATCTGTAAAAACTGCAGTTTTCGGTAAAATGATTTCACCATTTTTATTGATTGTAAGTAAAGGTTTTGAATCTCCTAATATATCTATATTTGAATGAAAAAAATTGGCATTGTTCATAGAATAATTAGTTTCATTAGCTGCTATGTTCAATCTCATAAAATTATCGAATCCATAATCAAATAATTCTACAGTATCCAAAAACTGATAAGGACTTTCTTCTTTCATGATTACGCAAATTAATTTTAATCCATCCTTTTCAGCGCATGTTACAAGAGTCTGTCTGGCTTCAGTTGTATAACCGGTTTTTCCACCCAACATATAGTCATATGCGTATTTAAGCTTAGGAAGTAGTAAGTGATGATTCGTTAATGGACGTTCTTCTACCTGCTTATTAGTAGGAGGTATAGTATAATAAGTTGTACCTGAAATTTTTGAAATGATTTCATTCTTATAACATTCTCTTGCGATCAGAGCAAGATCATAAGCAGTCGTATAATGGTTTGGATCCGGAAGACCGTTTGCATTAGAGAAATGTGTGTCTACACAGCCTAAAGCAGAAGCTCTTTCGTTCATTAATGAAACAAATCCTTCTAAGGATCCGCCTACATGCTCGGCAACAGCATAAGCGACCTCATTGGCCGATCCAAGTAAAATACCGTATAAACACTGCTCCATGGTCAGCTGTTCACCAACGTCAATGCCGATATGACTAGAATCTCGTTCGATATTAAACACTGAATCGTGAGAAAAAGTTACGATCTCATCCATAGTAGTATGTTCTGATGCAATTAATGAAGTCAGTAATTTTGTTGTACTTGCCGGATATAATTTTTCATGAACATTCTTTTCATACAAGACGACACCTGTATCTACTTCCATTAAAATAGCTGATTCAGCACCAATCAAAGGTCCCTGAGGCCAATTTTCTATTTCATTAGATTCAACAGGCATTGATTTTCTTAATTCAGCCTCTTCCGCCTGAGTGAGCGTGGATTGAGTCATTACAGCAAAAGCCGGAATAACATTTACGATAGAAAAGAATATAGTGGTTAAGAAAGCAACACTTGCTCTTATCTTAAATTTATTCATATAAAAACCCCTTTATTTAATACTTAACTATCATACACTATTTTTATCAAAAAACGAAGAATAATATTATTAAATTTTATGATATAATCAGGGGAGAGTTCTCACGGAGTGAGATACCCCTGATCCATAATCAGAGGGAGAGTTCTCACGGGGTGAGATACCCCTGATCCATAATCAGAGGGAGAGTTCTCACGGGGTGAGATACCCCTGATCCATAATCAGAGGAAGAGAAAATAACAGGAGATAGAAACAAATGAGACTAAAAAATATTGCCGGATCAAGAGAATTTATTGCAGATAGTATTTATGTTGTTCATGATGAAACACTTAAAGCCGGTAAGTGGAACAGCATTTTTAATAATGATCATGAAATTCATATAGAAATAGGCATGGGCAAGGGAAAGTTTATAACTGAAATGGCGCATCTTCATCCGGAAATTAATTATGTCGGAATTGAGAAATATTCCAGCGTTTTATTACGAGCTGTACAGAAGATGGAGGAAGACCCGGTTTCAAATCTTTTATTTGTCAGAATGGATGCAGAGAGTATAGAAGAAGTATTTGAAGAAAATGAAGTAGAGAAAATTTATTTGAATTTTTCTGACCCATGGCCAAAAGACAGACATGCCAAAAGAAGGCTTCCTTCCAGGGAGTTTTTAAAACGTTATGAAGGAATATTAAAAAAGGGAGGTCTGGTAGAATTCAAAACAGATAACAGACCATTATTTGATTTTGCACTTGAAGAGGTCGAGCCTGCAGGCTGGGAGATGGTCGAATATACATATGATCTGCATCACAATGCAAAAATGTGTGAGAATAATGTAATGACAGAGTATGAAGTTAAATTTTCTTCTATTGGAAATCCTATTTGTAAATATATTATTAAGAGACCTTAGCTGTTTTTTTCTTTTTTCCAATTATAAATGGGAAAAAGTGATTGATTAATAATGTAATCAGGATCGAATAAAGAAGTAGTATCGCAAATATGATAAAGTAACAAATATAGCCACGTGCATGTGTTAGATATTGATTAACAAACATAGAAAATTTCATTGCATAAAACAGAATGGTGCTGTTGTTATGTACGGCCATAATAATCAATGAGTTTTTTCCGCAGAAAGTCAATAGCTTCAATGTTACGTGGCAGTTTTTGCATATCAGAATTAAACCTAATGAGGTTGAAACTGAACAAAGATAATAAAAGAACAAATTTTTCTGTACAAGAGATCTAAAATCCACTCCGCCATTAACTCTAAAAAATACGATTCCTATAATTAAAAGTACAATACCAATTATGATTTCTTTTCCAATTACTTTTTCTGATTCTTTAAAATAGCTAAAAACCAGGTATCCTATATAAATGAAGATTAGAGCTAGAAAAGGTCTCATAACAGCAATCGATAATTCATGTATGCGCTCCATAATTGGAGAAGAAAAGGTGAGCTGACTGATCAGATAATTGACTACAGAGATTGTTGCAGTAATAGTTACAATTGTGATAGCCAATACTTTTCTATTTAGTTTTTTTAGTAAAAACAAAAAGATGATTTCTGCAAAAAACAAAGTTGGAAGGAACCATAAAACAGACATTCCATAAGTACTGAATACATACCATAAATTAACATACAGCGTTTCTGGCATAATTGATTTCTGGATCAGTAATGCATAAAAAACAACAGAAAGATAAATCATACTAAAACAGAAATAAGGAATCATAATACTTATAAAACGTTTTTTGATTAAATTAGATAGTGAGATTTCCTGATCATTTCTGTATTTCATCAGCATTCCGGAAATAAGAAAGAAGAGTGGCATATGAAATGAAAATATCCAAGTACAAAAGGGAAGGATATAAGGAGATAATGAAAAGATATCATTGCCCTGTAAATGTCCAATGATTACTAATAAAATGCCGATTCCTTTTGCTAGATCAAAATACTGAAGTCTTTTATTTGTTGTCATAGGAAACCTCTTTCTTGATTTTTTTTCTACCCAATATAAAAGGAAAATATCGATTTACAATGAAAATGAGAATTGTTTCAAATAGAAATGTAAAAATCATAATATTAAAATTAAAGATATAACTTTTAGCTCTTGTTACTATGGTATCAATCTGCCATGCAATTAGTATAGCAGCATATAGTAAATAACAATTTACATGTGTACACATGATGAGCAGTGAGTTTTTACCAAAGAAGTTAAGTGGAAAAACAAATCTGCAGTTTTTACAGATTAAAATGATAGATAAAGAACCAATCACTGCACATAAGTAAAATAAAAACTGATTTTCTAAGATAATGTAATGAAAATCAACACAGCCGTTAATTTGAGATAATACAGCATTTACAAGAAATAACACGATACCGATTGCTAATTCTATTCCAGAAAAAGTCGTTCGTTTTTTCAAGAGATAAAATAAATTGTATGCAATACAGACAAAAACGGATGCAATGGAAGCACGCAGGAAAACTCTTATAAAATCGATACATGTAGTAATTAAAAGAGAATTTTCATACAGTGTATAAAATTGACTGATATAAATCTGAAGAAAATATGATAATATGGCAGAAGCAGCAATTATTATGGCAGTGACCATTCCGGATAAACGTTTTGATAAGAATAAAAAGAATAATTCTGCCAGAAAAAGTGCCGGAAGAAACCATAAAACAGACGATCCGTAAAATGTAATGGAATGAAGGATATTCTTATAAAAAGTCAGTAAATCAATTTTATGTAAACAAAGGTTTAAAACGTCAATAACCGTATAAATCAGGCTAAACCAGAAGTATGGAATCAGAATACCACGGAATTTCTTTTGAGCTAGTTCTTTGAAATTAAGCTCAGTTTCATTTAAATAATGAATCAACATTCCGGCAATCATAAAAAAAAGAGCCATATGAAAAGAAGAAATCCAGGCACGTAGTTCTTCACTTATATATTCTATATGTCCAAGTACAACTAAAATAATACCAAGACCTTTTGCCATATCAAAATATTGAACGCGGTTTTTCATGTTTTTCACCTCAAACTCTATCATAAGAGATCTATGGAAAAAAGACAAGTAAAAAGGAATCAATCTATGGAAAACGTTACTGTAATTTATGTGATTACTTTTAGAAAAAATTATAGTCATGTGGTTTCAGGAGAAGTTATTAAAATTAATGTTTCAAAAAAACAAAATCATAAAGCTTATCAGTTTACAAGTTTAAAGGAATTATTGAGAATTATAATTTGAGTCGGTCACTATTTGAGTCGATTTGAAATATTCTTTATGAAAGAGTATAATCCAATTTAATAAATTCTTTTGTAATGAAAGGTCGTGATTATATGCAGGAAATCATCAGTCAGTTAACTGAAATAGAAAAGACAGCAAATAGTATCGTTGAAGAAGCAAACAATAAAAAAGCAGAAATCTTTGACGAAATGGAAGAAAAGAAAAAAGAATATGATCTGAAATTACAAAAAGAAACAGAAAATAAAATACAATTAATGAACGCAGAGCTTGAAAAAAAAAGAACCGATGACATCGAACGTTTGAAGCAATCAACGGAACAGGATATTAAGGAAAAGCAGGATATTTATGATAATAGGCATACAGCAATTTCACAGAGTATTTTTAAAAGGATCGTAGGTGAAGGATAATGAGCGGTTTGACTGCTTACAGTACAATTACAACAAAAATTCGTGCTAGAATGAGCAGGATGCTGACAAAGGAACAATTCTATGAGTTGGCAGAGTGTAAGGGCGTACCGGAACTTGTAGAGTATTTATCTGCAACTGATGCGTATAAAGATATTTTATCTGCGCTGACTAAAGAACAGCTTCATAGAGGAAATATAGAAAAAATCCTGAAAAGATCCTACTATTCTGATTTTGATACGATTTATCATTTTGCAGATTTAAAACAAAAACGATATTTAGCATTATATTTTAAAAAGTTTGAATTAGTATTTTTAAAATCCTGCATCAGAAATATTTGCAGAACAAATTCGGAAGATAGAAGTGACAAAGAAGTTGTATCTATATTTAAAAAATATTCAAAAATGAATATAGAAGAAGTACAAAAACAGACTTCGATAGAAGGACTTATTGAAGTATTATCCGGAACAGAATACTATGAGATATTTAAACATGTTGCTGACAGTAGTAAAAATCTTCTTTCAGATTATGAATATGCATTGGATTATGCCTATTTTAAATCATTGTGGAGAGGCATTAATAAATATTTTGATGGATTAGATAGAAAGATCTTACTAAATGCAATAGGAACCAAAATTGATATCTTGAATATGCAGTGGATTTATAGATCTAAGAAATACTATAGCCTGACAGAAGCAGAAATCTATGCCATGATTCTTCCTTATAGAAGACATTTGCATAAAGAAGAAATACAGTCTATGGTAGAAGCAAAAAATATAGAAGATTTTAATTTGGAACTGAAAAAAACGATGTATGGTAAAAAGGAAGCCGATTTATCAGGCGAAAAATTAGAATCCGTATATACATTTCTTTTGGATAGTGATCGGAAGAGAGCCGGATATCAGTTTCCCTATTCAATTGCCATTATCGAATATTTTTTGTATCAAAAAGAAAGAGAAGTTGCAAAAATCATAATGATAATGGAATGTGTCAGATACGGTGTGAGTAAAAACGAAACGGTACGTATCGCTAAAATAGATGAAAGAAGTGTGGCAGTATGATAGAAAAAATGAAATTTATCAATATTATGGGGCCCATCACAGATTTTGACAGAGTCGTACAAAATTATTTACATAAGTACGATATTCAGGTTGAAAATGCATTATCAGAATTAAAAACAGTACGCGATATTAAGCCTTTTGTTGAAACAAATCCATATGAAGGAAGAATCAAATTTTTTGAAGAATTAAATTTAAAAAAAGAACTTGGATCTGTTAAGCCGAATCCAGAAAGTGCTGTTAGTATCAAGGATGCTGAGAAGATTATTGATAAGGCTCATAGTGTATTGACAAAAATGATAGAGAATACGAATTCTCTGCAGGAAGAGTTACAAAAACAAACAGAAGCATTAAGAAGAATAGAACCATTTCGTTCATTGAGATTTGATGTTACCTCTATTTTAGATTTTAGATTTATTAAATTCCGATTTGGAAAATTTCCAAAAGAGTATTTTGACAAATTTGAAAAGAATGTCTATACCAATACGGAAGCAATTTTTCTAAAGTGTTACGATGACATTGAATATGTTTGGGGTGTATATTTTGTTTCTAAAAATATGACAGATAAGGTTGATGCAGTATTCAGTTCTCTTCATTTTGAAAGAATATATATACCTGATGAATATGAGGGAACAACAGAAGAAGTATGTGTATTTTTAGAGAAACAGATAGCGCAGCTCAATAGTGAAATTGAAAAAATACTAAGCGAGAAGACAAAATATTTATTGGAGAATGGCTCAAAAATATTGTGTGCGTACCAGAAAACTAAGGAATACTCAGATAGTTTTGATTTAAGGAAGGTAGCAGCATGTACAGATCGACACGAAATCACGTATTTCATTCTTTGTGGATGGATTTCTGATCAAGAAGAAAAATTATTGAAAAAAGATCTGGAACATGATAATTCAATTACCTGTTTTACAGAAGATGAGCATTCTAATATTTTTAGTACACCACCGACAAAACTAAAAAATCCAAAGTTCATCCGACCATTTGAAATGTTTATTCGAATGTATGGATTGCCGGCATATAATGAGATTGATCCGACCATTTTTGTTGCGCTTACTTATGCTTTTATATTTGGAATTATGTTTGGCGATGTAGGACAAGGTTTATGTTTGTGTATCGGAGGATTTATTCTATATAAAATTAAAAAAGCGGATCTGGCAGCAATTATCAGTATCTGTGGTATTTTTTCTACAATATTTGGTTTTATGTTTGGAAGTATATTTGGTTTTGAAGATTTGATTCCGGCATTATGGATACGTCCGGCCAGTTATATGACGCAGATTCCTTTTATAGGAAAAATCAATTATATTTTTATCGTTGCTATCGGTTTTGGTATGTTCCTGATTTTATTATCTATGATTTTTAATATGATTAATTCTCTAAAAGAAAAAAATCT
This sequence comes from Clostridia bacterium, assembly GCA_012515365.1. The sequence goes on along the minus strand of JAAYYM010000261.1, from coordinate 677 downwards.
GGAAAAAGGTGTTTTCGATACAAATGGAATTGCAGGATTTGTATTTTTCGGCTCAGCAGTTTTAACAGTGATCTTATTTATGACGGGAAATTATCTGCCCGGAGGCGTAATTTTATTTATGATGTTTGGAATTCCGATTATCATGATTGCACTGAAGGAACCGATTATGAATATCATTCAGAAAAAAACACAAATTCTTCCGAAAGAAAAGGGCATGTATATCATGCAGACCTTTTTTGAACTATTTGAAGTCTTATTGAGTTATTTTTCAAATACATTATCGTTTGTCCGTATCGGTGCATTTGCAGTCAGTCATGCTGCCATGATGGAGGTCGTGCTGATGTTAGCCGGGGCAGAAAGTGGTTCTCCAAATATACTGGTTATGATTATTGGAAATGTGATTGTGTGTGGTATGGAAGGGTTGATTGTAGGAATTCAGGTATTAAGATTAGAGTTTTATGAGTTGTTCAGCAGGTTTTATCGTGGAACCGGACATGTATTTAAACCGTTTAGATCGGTTAATAATAAAGGAGGATTTTAATATGACTACATTAGTAAAAATAGTTTTTGTAATTGCATTGATTTTAAGTATCGTAATTCCTTTCGGAGCATATCTGATCGGAGAACATAATAAGGGCAGATACCGTACCATGATTGGTATGAATGCATTTTTCTTT
>JAAYYM010000260.1 GCA_012515365.1 Clostridia bacterium | reverse complement strand
TGATCAGTATATCATATTTTTTTCATGAATGCATTCATTTTTGCAAAAAATTTCCTATAAATGCGCAATTATTTTGGATCGCGATATAAGATTGTATACTCAGAAAATGTATCATCACGCGTAAAACCATTATCAGCAAGGTAAGAAGTGACATGACCCCAGTTTTCTCCTATGATATAAAGACTGTCTTCTTCTAGTGTAAAGTTTTCAGGAAGACCGAGATAGTATTGTCCCTCAAATGGACCCTCTTCATGAAATTCACTTAAAGGAACATTGCCATATAATCCTGTCATAAGCTCGTCCTGAGAAACATCATCATAGTCAATAGAAAGATAAACGGTTCTGCCGTTGACATTATAATGCTGATTTAAATAAGTAATAGCATCACCAAACTGTGTATCAAAGAACAATTCATGCAAACCATATTCCTGTTTCTGCACACGGAAATAGTAATTTGAAAAGGAAAGAAAGGCAAGCATGTAACAGAATAAAATCAGTACACCAGCAGCTTTTCGTTTTGAAAAAATGCGTTCTGCTGCAATTGCAATAAATAAAACAAACGGCAGATAGATTTCATTTGTTTTGTTGATATTCGGTTCAAAAATAATCATCGCCATAAACAGTGCTGCAAAGAAAAACAACAGCACAGGTACAGTGACTTTGTATTCACGTTTTTTGATACTTTCATATAAATCCTTGATACAGACTGTTATCCCATAAATCAGTAACGGAAAGGAAAACAAGTATAGTGGTCCATACTTAGGCAGGCAATTATAGGAAAGCGGCTCTCCACTGATTGTTAATTTTTTAAACACATTCAGATTTGCCAATACATTCGAAAAACTGATTTCGCCTCCGCGATAACCGGGAAGACGTTTAAAATCCGAAAACAGGAAAGTAAACTCCGGTAAGATCCCCATACTGACCAATTGAAAAAGTAGTAGCGGAATACCTACTATACATAATGGAATTGCCATCAACACCATTTTTTTAATTTCAAGTTTTTTTACATAAATCAGATAGCACGAAGCAAGAATAAGAAATAGGGGCAACACCATATAAGAAATAATATACGTATCCAGTGTGATTCCAAAAAAGATTCCTGCCAGAAGGTAAAATCTCTTTCTTCCATCATTTACTGCCTTGATAAAAAAGTAAAATGCAACTGTCGCAAAGCTTAAAAACAAATTACAGTCAAGTGCCCATCGTTCAGAAATCATAAAAACAGGAATGACAGTCACTAAAATCGGTCCCATTAATGCTATTTTTCTGGAATGAAACAGTTCCTTTAAAATCAAATAAGAGCAGAAGAAACAGGGAATGGCACAAATCACTGCCGTCAGTCTGATGTTTCTGACCGAAAAACCTGCTACTTTTATTATAAAGCCCGTCAAATAGGCATAAAGTGCACTTTGACCACCGCCAAAATTCTGAAGATAAACAGGCATTCTGACATGATGGCGGTCCATACCGTTTTCAATTAAGGATTTTGCGTCATATGCCATGCCGACCTCATCAACATGGATTCCCATTGGTAATTTTCCAAGTAACAGCAGTCTGGAACATAGGAACACTGCAAATATCAGAAACAAAACCACGATCAGATACTGCTCAAGCAACGCTGATGATTTGATTAAAAGCTGATGTAAACGAGACTCCTTTTCACTTTTATTTTTTGTATATGAGCAAATTGTAATGATTACTGATAATGTTGTGAATAATAAAGCTGCATATGAGAAATAACGATACATAACGAGTCCACTTTCCTTCCAATCTTACTATCGCTCATTGTATCATATTTGATGCAAATTTCAATCAGCAAATCAACAATATAACTTTACTTTTTGTGGTATATTTAATATACTGATTTTATGTTTAGATTATGGGTAAGAGAATTTAAAGACAACCGAATGCAAAAAGATACAGTTATATGCAATGATTCCGACGATACACGTACACATAAAGTGTTTCAGGCTATTGACGATGCATGTTACGAGTTTGATCTGGCAAAACCAATCTGGCTTGATTCAATTGTCGCAGAGTTTAAGCGACACTCAAAAGCAAGGTTTTATCAGGACAGCTTTATTGAACATATCGATTTTGACTATCTGGAAATTCAAATTATAGAAGAAGATTAAATCTTCTTCTTTTTTTCTTGATTTTTACTCTTTACTGTAGTAGTATCTAATTATAGCTAATGTAGTTTTGATAACTACGTGTCGTTATATGTAGAATAATCGTATTTAAAGGAGTGATTTCAAATGTCAAAAATCAGAGAGCCGGGAAGTGCCATCACACATTTAATTGGAGCTTTACTTTCAGCGCTTGCCGCATTTCCATTAATCAGTCGTGCAAATACTGTGCCCGGTTTTGTAAACGTCATTTCCATGAGTATCTTTATTGCCAGTATGTTTTTACTTTACACAGCCAGTACGACATATCATTCGCTCAGTTTGTCTGCTGCTGTCGTAAAAGTATTTCGTAAAATCGATCATATGATGATTTTCGTTTTAATTGCCGGATCATACACCCCGATCTGTCTGATCGTATTAAAAGGAAAAACCGGGATCATCATGCTCTCAGTAATCTGGTCACTTGCACTGATTGGAATCCTGATCAAAGCATTTTGGATCACCTGCCCCAAATGGTTTTCATCCGTTATCTATATTGGAATGGGCTGGACCTGTGTATTTGCATTTCGTCCATTGATGAATCTTCTACCTTCACAAGCTATGCTATGGTTATTTGCAGGCGGTGTTTTGTATACAGTCGGTGGTGTTATTTATGCATTAAAGCTCCAGATTTTTAATCAAAAACATTCTGCATTTGGTTCACATGAAATCTTTCATCTGTTCGTACTTGCAGGAAGTCTGTGTCATTTCGTCTTTATGTATCACTATGTAGCTGTTATGTGAATAAACTATACTATAACTGCAATCGATTGCTTCAAAATAGATGAATAAAAGCAGCGAACGGATCCATATCCATTCGCTGTTTTTATTCTTTTCATTTCAAATACTCCATTGGATTCACCGGCTGTCCATTACGAGTAAGCTTCATATATAGATTACTTCCCTCAACAACATAAGATTTGCTTGGAGCTGCCACTAGTCCAATTACCTGTCCCTCTTCGACGACCTCACCGGCATGTACACATACCTCTTTCAGCTGTCCATATACAAGCTGATACTCATTTCCAAGGTCTAGCGTAACCGTCATGCCAATATCCTCTTGTTCCTCCATATGGATCACCTGTCCTTTGGCTGATGCCAAAACCTGCGTATCTTCTTCTGATGCAATGATCAGTGCCGGATTATACCTGTATTGCTTCAGGGTACTAAAATAAATGCTCTTATCCATGCTGTAGTTCATAATAACATTTCCATTAACCGGCCAAAGAAGCTTATCACTCTCTGTAAAGTTTAAACTGATCGGCTTATTCACCGTTTCGACTGCCGGAGGATCCACTTCAATCACAGGTTCCTCATTTGCTTGATTGCTGTTGTCCGTGATTACTTCATCTGTCTCTTCCTTTACCTCATCTGTGGCATCCATCACATTATCCCAGCCAAAGATATCCTCATTTGCAAAGTTTTCTGCTTTCGCATGCTTGGTCGTAACTTCTGTTTCCTCTTGCTTTTCAATTTCAGTCAGATCTACAATAAATTCATCTGCCTCTTCTTTCCCTTTGCTGCTCCCATAAAAGAAAGCCAGAACAGATACAGAAATTGCACAGATACTCAGTGCCAGCATATACTGCCTTGCAACCACACCATTACTTTTATTCATCTTTTTCATTACTTATCACCTCATATATTAGGCTTTCCTAATATAGAGGATTTATTCAGATAAAACTTTTATTTCCGTTTCCGGATAAAAATATTTTAAAATCGTTTGATAATCCATTCCCTTTTCAGCCATTTGCTGTGCACCGTACAGACTCATTCCGAGACCATGTCCGACTCCATAGGTCACAATTCTCATTCCTTCCTCTGAAAGAAATAATTCAAAACTGATCGAGGGCAGATCGAAAAGCTCACGAAGCCTGTCTCCCGTTACTTCGAATTCTCCTATTTCTACACTCGCCACATAGTTTTTCTGACTACTTTTTTTTATTTTAATCTGCTCAGAAAGCGTTTCCTTATATTCAAAGCCCTCTGTAAACTCTAGATCGAATTTTTTATTTACCTCTTCCCATGAATAAAAAAAAGTATGACAGTATTCCTCTGAATGTTGATCTATCATACTTTCAACAGATTTTAAATAAGGAATATTCTGTTTATCTAAAAGATCAGAGGCATCTCTTGTAACAGAAGCACTTACCAGATGATACGGTGGATAAATGACTTTATTTTGGTATA
>JAAYYM010000259.1 GCA_012515365.1 Clostridia bacterium | reverse complement strand
TTCATCCACAACATAACCTTCATTTTGGTAGATAAAGCTCATTAATTCGTGAGCACCGTTACCCAGGTCTGTTGGTATAGCAAATCCATACATATCATTTTCTGCAGAAACTGTTTCAGCAGTTTCCAATAATTCTTCCCAATTCGCAGGAGCTTGATCAATTAAGTCCGAGCGGTAGAATAATGCACGTGAAGATAAAGCGAGTGGGATACCATATTGTGTTCCACTTACTTGTGCAGACTCCATCACATTATCAATCCGTGTTTCTAAGTATTCATCAGTCATATACGAACCTAAATCTTCTAACACACCTTCTTCAGCAAATTGACGGATAGAGCGTGAACCCATCATCATCATGTCTGGAGCTTCTCCAGCTTGATACAGCTGTACAATACGGCTGTTCAAATCATCCCAGCCCGCAGAAACGATTTCTACTGTAACATTTGGGTTTTCCTCTTCATATTGTTCAATAGCGGCATCCATCTCTTCTGTTAGATACCCCTCATCGTAACCTGGCATTAAGAATTGTAAAGCAACTTCTTCATCATCTGAAGATGTTTCCGTTTCCTCACTTGTTGATTCACTTGTTTCCTCAACAGCATCACTGGACTCAGTGTCTTCTGAACTTGTGTCCCCATTACCATTACCGCAAGCGCCTAAAACAAATATCGCAGCAAACAACATAAATAATGACTTCATAATTTTTTTCATTGTTCTCCCCTTTTACATTTTTTTATAATCTGCAAAGCAGTTTTATAACTTACCTTGGATATACTTTCGACCAAACTTAAGGAAAAGATGGAGATTATCCTCCGGCGTATCATAAGGAATATCGCAGCCGGGACCTAAAATAAAACCTCCCGGATGATTACCCACTTGGCTTACCACCTCCCTCACCGCACGCTCGATTTCTTCACTGCTGCCGTCTCTCAGTATATTAACAGGATCAACGTTCCCTAAAATAGCAGCTTCCCCACCCAAAATTTGACTCACTTTTTCTAAATCAACAGCCTGATCTAAACTGAAAACATCTGCTCCTGTTTCAAGCATAGCGGGTAGAATTTTAAGCGTATCACCACAAATATGCAGGGTGGCTTCTTTGTTGTAAGAATGTATTTTATCCACTAACTGTTTACAATATGGAAGTGCAAACTCTCGATAAGACTTTGGACTGATCAAATCACTCGATGCCATAGGATCTGCCACATGGAAGATGAGAGACTCTATTTGAGAAAAATGATCGACCACTTCCATTTGTATATTCAGACAATGCTCAATCAGCTGGTGAAGCTCTTTTTTATTCTTCAACATACTTTTCATCATCTGATCAGGAGATAAAATATGAGCGGCAACGGTAAAAGGTCCCCCAATAGAAAGACGAATCCGAGCTTCTTTACCAATTTCCTGATCCAGGAGCTGGGCTGCTTCATATAATACTTGATTTCGTTCATTATTAGCAAAAGAGGCTTTAGAAAAATCAAGCTGATCCATATCTTTAATATCATCGACCGGGTAGTGAGTCATCGATGAAGGTGAAGAGTCATTTTCTTTTATCTGAGCTCCCAGAGGAAGTGCAATCCCTTTAGAGCTGTAAATAAGAGTGACATCTCTGTGCTGAAAGAGACGAGAGGAATGGATTAACCTTTTTGCTATATTTTCGGCTGT